>JANMQK010000126.1:0-6937 GCA_031370485.1 Acidobacteriota bacterium
CGCTGAGGGTCGTCATCCCAGCCGGGGGAAGCGTGGGATTCAGGAACTTCAGTAGCGCCGAGAACCTCTGCAGCAGGACGTAGACAAGGTTGACGGGCAGCTCGTAGGCGTTCCAGAAATGGATGGTCTTTTTCCAGAGAAGCCCCGCCCATCCGAGAGGCTCGGACGCAATGTATTTCGTCCCTTCCCGGAACCAGAACCAGGAGGACCCCATCGGCGTCAGCGGCCGGCCGGAGATCTCCGAGGCGCGCTGCACGAAGTCGTCGTGCTCGTAGCGGGGCTCCGGCCTCACGAACGGGGGCGGCGTGTAAAGACCGGTGGCGTCGGCGTTGTTGCCGATGAAGAAGACCTCGCCGCCGCCGGTCGTCAGCAGGACGAACTCTCCGCTGACCCGGTAGTTGCGGATCGTGACCGGCGCTATCACCAGCACCGTCGCCACCGTGAACGCCGCGGCCGCCTTGAGCCCCTGCTTTCCGAAGCCGCCGCCGAGGTACAGCACCAGCCCCGCCATCACGGGAGCCAGCAGGATGAAATTGTCGCGGTCGAGCGTCAGCAGCCCGAACACCGCCCCGGCCAGGACGAATCCCCACGGGACACGCCGCGGTCGCGCCTCGGCCGGGTCGGCCGCGCGTGAGCCCCCCACGGTGGCGCGATCGAGGAGGCAGGCCAGGAGAATCGTCAAGAAGGGGGAGAGGAAGGTCTTCATGACCATCCCCTCGTAAAAGACGAACGGCCCGTAGATCGCGACGAGGAATCCCGCCAGGAGCCCGCGGCGGCCGTCGAGAACCCGCCGCGCGACGAGCCAGGTCAGAAACACCGTGCCGCAGCCCACGATCGACTGCGCCACAAGGATCCGCCCTATCCCGGTCCCCGCGAACATCATGAAGACGCCCAGGAGGTAGGCGTAGAGAGGGCTCTGCACGAAAGCGCCGCGGCCCAGCCAGTTGCCGCCGGCGACTTCCTTGCCCCAGGCGAAATAGAACTCCGGGTCGAGCTCCTCGGGTGCGATGAGGGAGGCGTTCCTGACCTGCCAGACATAGACAAGCCTTATCGCCAGGGCCAGGAGCATCAGCCCCGCGACCCAGACCCACTCCGGTACAGCCGGTTTTTTCGAGGGTTCCGCCACGTCGTCTTTCTCAGGCCCGCTCGTCGCGCATCTGGTTGAGCCGCTCGAGGAACTCCGACTCGACCAGGACCTCGCGCGGCTTGCTGCCGTCGGCGGGGCCGACGATGCCGTTCTGCTCCATCATGTCCACGAGGCGGGCGGCGCGGGCGTAGCCGAGTTTCAGGCGGCGCTGGATGTGGGAGACCGAGATCTGCCCCATCTGGACCGCCAGGCGAACGGCCTGGTCGTACATCGGATCCACGTCCGCGTCGGCTCCTCCTCCGTCGGCGGAGCCCGCCTGCGGCTCCTCGCGGGTCACCGTTTGGTCGTACTGCGGCTTGGCCTGCTTCTTGAGGAAGGTCACGATGCGGGTGGCCTCGGTCTCGGTCACCAGAGGGCCGTGCAGGCGGATCAGCCGGGCCGACCCCGGGGGGACGAACAGCATGTCGCCATGACCCAGCAACTGCTCCGCGCCATTGCTGTCGAGGATGGTGCGCGAATCGACCTTCGACGAGACGCGCATGGCGATCCGACAGGGGAAGTTGGCCTTGATCACGCCGGTGATGATGTCCACCGACGGCCTCTGGGTCGAGAGGATCAAGTGGATGCCGACGGCGCGCGCCATCTGGGCGAGGCGGGTGATCGCCTCCTCGACCTCGGGGCCGGTCGTCATCATCAGGTCGGCCAGCTCGTCCACCAGGATGACGATGTAGGGGAGCGGGGCGGGCGCCGCCGCACCGCCGCCGGCCAGACGTCCGGCCGAGGCGGCCGCCCCGGCGGGGCGCGTTGCGTCGTCACCGGCATCGGGAGAGTCCGGCCCGCCGGCCGCTGCGCCCGCCGCGGAGGCGCGCCCGTCCTTTCCCTGTCGCATGATCGTGTTGTACTGGTCGATGCTGCGCACCCCCGCCTCGGCCAGCTGCTTGTAGCGGCGCTCCATCTCCATCGTGGCCCACCTGAGGGCGTTCGACGCCTTCTTCGTTTCGGTGACGAGGGGGGTGAGAAGGTGCGGGATGTTCTCGTACACCCCCAGCTCGAGCCGCTTGGGGTCGATCATGATGAACTTGACCTCGTCGGGGCTGGCCTTGTAGAGGATCGAGGTGATGATCGAGTTCAGGCAGACGCTTTTCCCCGAGCCGGTCGACCCGGCCACGAGCAGGTGCGGCATCCGGGCGAGATCGGCGTAGTACGGCTCGCCGTTGATTTCCTTGCCGAGCGCCAGGGTGAGGGGCGCCGGCGCTTTCTGGAACCGGTCGCTCGACAGCAGCTCGCGGAGCGAGATCGTCTCGCGGGTGCGGTTGGGGACCTCGATGCCGACGGTCGACTTCCCGGCGATACGGTCGATGCGGACCGACTCGGCCTCGATCGCGAGGCACAGGTCGTCGGCAAGACTGACGATGCGGCTGTACTTGACGCCAGCGTCCGGCTTGAACTCGAACACCGTCACGACCGGCCCCGGCTGGATGGCGATCACCTGGCCGTTGACGTCGAACTCGCGGCATTTTTCCGTGATGATGCGGGCGATCTCGACCAGATCCTTCTCGTCCACCTGGGCATCGTGCTGCGGCGGGTTCAAAAGCGACAGGGGAGGGGAGGCGTAGCGTGCCAGGCTCTCGACGAAATCGAACTGCGGCTGCGCCTCGCTGGCCTTCGCCGCCGCCGCGGCGCGGGCCGCGCCCGCGGTCCTGGCGGCGCGGCGTGCCGAACGCTCCGCGGCGACCTGACCCGAGGCTTCGGCTTCGGGAAGGTCGTGGGCGACCGGGATCGGCGACGCTCCGTGCGGCTCGAGGGCCGGGTTGGCCGGCTTCGCAAAAGACGAGACGCGCTCCTGCCGCTCGCGCTGGCGCAGTGCGACCTCCAGCCGCAGCCGCTCCTTGCGGCGCGCCTCCCGGCGGCGCACCCAGGCCAGCCAGAGTGAGCGGGTCAGGACCGCGACGCGGGCCGACACCGAACGCAAACCGTCCACGAACGAGGCCCGGCCGACCAGCAGCAGCCCGCTGCCGACCAGGGCCAGGGCCACGACCAATGAGCCCCAGCGATTCAGGCCGCGCGACAGGAAGTGCGCGAAGGCGCTGCCGATCAAACCGCCGGCGCGAAGGATCCCCGTGGCCTGGCCGCGCTCACCGCTCTCAATGATGAGATCGAGGCAGGCCGCGCTGGCGACCACGAGCAGCGCGCACCCGGCCAGGTGGGACAGCGCGCGCTCGCCGCGGCGCCAGAAGAGCCGCCAGCCCAGGGCCAGCAGGACGAACGGGGCCGACCAGGCGGCGTATCCGAGAAGCTGGTAGAGGAGGTCCGAGACCAGCGAGCCGACGATCCCGGCAACGTTGCCGACCGGCTCCCCGGACCAGTGGCCGACGGGCCACGGCACGGGGTCGGTGGCCTGGTGCGACGCAAGGCTCAGCACCAGAAGGGCCGCGACCGCGATAAAGACGAGAGCCAGCGCTTCCCCAAAGAGGTTTCGGGTCGGCGGGGTGTCGCGGCGTGGAGAGGGGTTACGCCTCCGGGCGCGCATGGCCTTGGATTGTACCATCGAGGGTCGCGCTCCCGCCGACTAGGTCTCGATGATCGCCGGGATGATCATCGGGCGCCGGTCGAGGTTTTTCCGGAAGTACCGCTTCAAGTCTCTCTGGATGAGGGCCTTGATCACGCCCCGATCGGCCCTCTCTTCGGGGCTGGCGGCCTGCACCGTGCGGCGGACGACCCTTGAGGCCTCGCGCAGGAGATCCCCGCGGGACTCCTCGAACACGAAGCCGCGGCTGACGATCTCGGGCTCTCCCTGCAACTCGCCCGTCTGCTTGTCGATCGCCACGACCGCCAGGACGATCCCCCCCTCCGAGATGTGGCGCCGGTCCCGGACCACGATCTCGTCCACCTCCTCCGACGTGCCGTCGATGAAGACGCGGCCCACGCCGACCTTGCCGGCGATGCGGCCGCCCTTCTCCTCGATCTCGATCACGTCGCCGCTCTCCGCCACCAGGATGTTCTCGCGCGCCATCCCGGTGCTTTCGGCCAGGCGGGCGTGGCTGTAAAGCTGGCGCAGCTCGCCGTGGATCGGGATGAAAAAGCGGGGGCGGGTGAGCTTGAGCATGATCTTGAGCTCTTCCTGGCTGGCGTGCCCCGAAACGTGGAATGGCGGCGCTCCTCCGAACTGCACCTCGGCGCCCCGCCGGTAGATGTGGTTGATCACCCTGTTGATCGGCTTTTCGTTGCCGGGGATGGCGCGGGCCGAGACCAGGACCATGTCCCCCGGCTCGATCGAGATGTCGCGGTGCTCGTCGAGCGCGATGCGCGACAGCGCCGACATCGGCTCACCCTGGCTGCCCGCCGCGACGACCACCAGTTTATGAGGCGACAGGCGCTTCGCGTCCCGCGCCTCGATCAGGACCCCGGCGGGGACCTTGAGGTACCCCAGGCTCTGGGCGACTTCACTGGTGGAGATCATGCTCGAGCCGACCAGGGCGACCCGACGCTTGTGGGCCGCGGCCTGGTCGATCACCTGCTGGATGCGGTGTACGTTGCTCGAGAAGGTGCTGAACACCAGCCGCCCGCGGCAGCGGCGGAAGAGGCCGTCGAGCGCGTCCCCGACCAGGCGCTCCGAGTCGGTGAACCCCGGGACCTCGGCGTTCGTGCTGTCGGAGAGAAGCGCCAGCACCCCCTGGTCGCCGAAGAAGGAGAATGTCTGGAAGTCGAGCGTGCGGTCGTCGATGGGGGTCTGGTCCATCTTGAAATCGGCGGTGTGGACGATGGTGCCGGCGGGGGTGCGGATCGCCAGGGAGAGTGTTCCCGGGATGCTGTGGGTGACCTGGACGAACTCGATATGGAACGGGCCGAGGGTCACTTCGTCGCGGGCCGACACCCGCTTGAGCAGCCGGTCGTGCGGCAGCCCGTGTTCCTTCAGCTTGCGCGTCGCGAGGCCAAGCGTGAAGTCGCTGCCGTACACGGGGACGCGGACCTGCGAATAGAGGTAGGGGAGCGCCCCGATATGGTCCTCGTGACCGTGCGTCAGGAGAATCCCGCGCACCTCGTCCTTGTGCTCGAAAAGATACGTGAAGTCGGGGATGACGATGTTCACCCCGAACACCTGCTCCTCGGGGAACATCAGCCCGGCGTCGATGACGACGATCTCCTTGCCGTGGCGCAGGACGGTGCAGTTGATGCCGAACTCCCCCAGCCCCCCGAGCGGGATGATCTGCAACGGGTGGTGCGGCTTCGGATGCGACGGGGCGGACGCGCGTGTGGTCACGGCGGGCATTATAGAGCGTGCGGGTCCGATTGCGGGAGGCGTTCAGCGTTTCGCGCGGGTTGGGTCAGCCGTCCCTGACGGTCCAGGCCTCGAGAAGCCGCACGAAGTCCGCGGGCGACAGGGCTTCCGCCCGGTCCGACGGTTCGAGCCCGGTCTTTCGGATAAGGTCGGCGGCGGCCGCCCCGCCGAGCGCGTCCCCCCGCCGCGGGCCGTCCCGGGGCAGGCGGGCGAGGTTGTTCTGCAGCGTCTTGCGGCGGTGCGCGAACGCCGCGGCGAGAAGCGCCGGGAGCGCATCGGGGTCGCGGGACACCGTGGGGCCCGGGTCGCGCACTGTGAGCCTTATCACCTCGCTGTCGATCTTCGGGCGGGGCCGGAACGAACCCGGACGAAGCCGCAGCACCGGCTCGACCCGCGCGTGGACCTGGCATAGGACACTCAGCCCGCCGTAGCTCTTGCGTCCGGGCGGGGAGAGGATCCGCTCCGCGACCTCGCGCTGCACCATGACCAGGAGATCGCGCACGGGCGCCCTCTCCAGCAGGAAGCGGAGGATCACCGCGGTCGCGATGTTGTAGGGAAGGTTGGCGATGACCCGCGCCGGCGTGGCGGGGGTGGCCCCGAGGGACGAGACGATCGCCCCAAGGTCCGCTCTCAGTATGTCCCCGTTGATGATCTCGATGCCGGCCGTCTCGGCCGTCTCGGCGAGACGCCGCCGCAGACCCTCCGCCAGGTCAGGGTCTATCTCGACGGCGGCGATCCTGGCGACCCGCCCGGCAAGCCGCGCGGTGAGGGCCCCTTCGCCCGGACCCACCTCGAGAACGAGGTCGTCGCGGGCGGGGCGGAAGGCGGCGATGATGCTGTCGGCGGCGCCCTGGTTGACCAGGAAGTTCTGCCCCCAGCGGCGCGTTCTGAATCCGGGTCTCGAATGGCGCATTCATAGCCTCGGGCCCGGGAGTATGGTATAAACCGAGGCCCGGGCGGCAAACAATTCCTCACCAGGGAGCTTTGATGAGCAAGAACATTGTGACACTTACGAACGCGAACTTCGATGAAGAGATCAAGAAGCCGGGCACCCCGATCCTGGTCGATTTCTGGGCCGAGTGGTGCGGCCCCTGCCGGATGGTGGCGCCGGTCCTGGAGAAGCTCTCCGAGGAATACGCCGGGAAGGCCCGCATCGGCAAGGTGAACGTCGACGAGCAAAGCAGCCTGGCGTCCAAATTCGGGGTGCAGAGCATCCCCACCCTCCTGATCTTCAAGAACGGCAAGGTCGTCGAGCAGTTCATCGGCGCGACTACGCACGATGTGCTCGCGAAACTGGTCGACAAGCATCTCTGACATGGTGGTGCGGACAATGTTGAGGCCCGCGGACGAACGAGCGTGCGTCCGGGGCGGTCGGCGGCGGGCGGGGACGCGGGGCAGGGCGTTGATTCCTGAGGGGTTCCGAGTTTTCTCTGCGGGCACGCCGGCTGCATCACTGCCCGCTTCATGGACTGGCCAATCCAGCGGCTCGAAATCCAGCGTCGCTTCGTACCGAGATTCTGCCCCCGCCGGGACTGTCCGCAACATGCGCTGAGCGAACGGGCGCGGCCCCG
>JANMQK010000156.1:0-3432 GCA_031370485.1 Acidobacteriota bacterium
CTGCCGAACGGCAATCCCGCCGGCACGGAGAAATTCGCCTACAAGCTCGCCTGGATGACGCGTCTGAAGGCACGCATCAAATCGCTGCTCGTCAACGAAGAGCCGATGGTCGTTGCCGGAGATTTTAACGTCATCCCGACACCGGACGATGTCTACAATCCGGCCGCCTGGGTGGACGACGCGCTGTTCCGCCCGGAAACACGCGCCCATTTCCAGGCGCTGCTCAATATCGGGCTGACCGACGCCTTCCGCGCCTGCCATGACGAGAAGCAGCGCTACACCTTCTGGGATTATCAGGCCGGCGCCTGGCAGAAGAACCAGGGCTTACGCATCGATCATCTGCTGCTGTCGCCGCAAGCCGCGGACCGGCTGGTGAGTTGCGAAATCGATCCCACACCGCGCGGCTGGGAGAAGCCGCGCGCCAGCACGGAGTCGTACTGGTCATCGGCGCCAACGAGCGCGTGACGGCGGGGCCGGGCCACGGCACCCTCTACAACACGCAGCTTATCTTCGGGCCCGACGGCGCACTTCTGAGCCGGCATCGCAAGCTGGTGCCGACCCACGCCGAGCGGCTCGTCTGGGGGCCGGGCGACGGCACGGGGCTGCGGGCGGTCGACACTCCGATCGGGCGGGTAGGAACCCTCATCTGCTGGGAGCACTGGATGCCGCTGGCGCGCCAGGCGATGCACGAGTCGGCGGAGGCGATCCACGTCGCCGCCTGGCCGACCGTGCGCGACATCTACCAGGTGGCCAGCCGGCACTACGCCTTCGAGGGCCGCTGCTTCGTCCTGGCCTGCGGCCAGATCATCGAGGCCGGCGCGCTGCCGCCGGAGCTCGATCTGCCGCCGGAGATCGAAAAGGACAAGCGCGCCTTGGTCGCCAGCGGCGGGTCCTGCATCTTCGGGCCCGACGGGGCGATACTTGCGGGGCCGGTGTTCGACCGGGAGGAGATCCTGACGGCCGACCTCGACATGGGCCGCATCGCCGAGGAGAGCATGGCGCTCGACGTCACCGGCCACTACAACCGGCCCGACGTCTTCGACTTCAGGGTGAAGGAACGGTAGGTCAGCGATTCTTCCAGGCGGGCGGGCGCCGCGCCAGGAACGCCTCGATCCCTTCCTTCGCGTCCTCGGTGCCCATCAGGTCGTCGAGGTAGATCTTCTCCGCGTGGGCGAGGTCGCGCAGGAACGCGGTGTTCCATTGCAGGCGGACGGCCTTCACGGCGCGCGCCAGCGAGGCGGCGCTCTTTGGCGCCAGATGCTGCGCGATCCAGGCGTCGGCCGCCTGCCGCGGGTCGTCGGCGACCTCGTCGATGAGCCGCGCCACGAGGGCTTCCTGCGCGGTAAGGACCCGGCCCGTCAGGCAGACGTCGTCCGCCACCCCCTGGCCGGCGCGCCGGGCCAGGATGAGGGAGGCGACCGGCGCGAACACTCCCAGGGTGATCTCCGGTTGTCCGAACCGAGCCCCGGGGGAGGCGAACACCCTGTGGCAGAAGCAGGCCAGCTCCATCCCTCCGCCCAGGCACTGGCCGCGGACGACGGCGACGAGCGTCCGGTCGAGGGACGCGAGCCGTCGGAACATCCCGTGGAAGGCGGTGAGCATCCCCGCGACCTTTCCGGGCCGGTGCTCCTCGACACTCGCGCCATACGAGAAATGGTCCCCCGTCCCTTCGAAGAGAATCGCTTTCACCCCGGCGGCCCGGCCGTTCCGTTCCAGGACACGGTCCAAGGCCTGTATCATGGCGATGTCGAGGATGTTGCCGCGAGGGGCGTTCAGAAGGAGGCGCAGAACGGCGCCGTCCTCGAGTGTCGTGGCGACCACCAGATCCGGCATGCCGGGATGTTACACCGTCCCGCCCGCCGCGGGGCCGGCGACGGGAAGAAAAGACAACGGCCCGGAGTTACAGAGGGGGGGAGGCTTCTAAATGACATTACGCTGGATGGGCGTGCTCGTCAGTCTGCCGCTCTTGGTTGCCGCCGCGTTCGCCGTCGGGAAAGGCGGCGAGGCGGGCGCCGGGAAGCCGGCCCCGGAGATCAGCGGCTCGACCTGGATCAATTCCGCGCCGCTCCGGATCGCCGATCTCAAGGGGAAGGTGATCCTCGTCGAGTTCTGGACCCTGGCCTGCTACAACTGCAGGAACGTCGAGCCCTACGTGAAGGCATGGCATGCGAAGTTCGCGGCCAAGGGTCTCGTCGTCGTCGGCGTTCACACCCCGGAGACCGAAAGGGAGCGCGACCTCAAGACCGTGAAGGACTACGTCGCCGAGCGCGGCATCCGGTATCCCGTCGTCGTGGACGAGGGGTACGCGACCTGGGAGCGCTACGGCAACCACTACTGGCCGGCGCTTTACCTCATCGACAAGAAGGGGATTGTCCGGCTGGTGCAGATAGGGGAAGGCGGGTACGAGCAAACCGAGGCCCGGATCGCGGAACTCATGGCGGCCGGCGGGTAAGGGGACCAGAGGATGGCGGGGTCGACGGGGCTCGAACCCGCGACCTCCGGCTTGACAGGCCGGCGTTCTAACCAGCTGAACTACGACCCCGCGTTCCGTTGGGACCGTGGCGCTTAGCGCCCCCGGACCGTTACCACTGGTGGGCGATACTGGATTTGAACCAGTGACCCCCTGCTTGTAAGGCAGGTGCTCTCCCGCTGAGCTAATCGCCCAACGAGCCCTGCGCGCATCCTTGAACGAGGCGGCGATGGTAGCCCCGCGCCGCGACACCTGTCAAGCGACTCTGGCCCGCCGCCCTCGGCGGCAGCCGCCGGGCACGGCGCATCACGCGCTCCGGGGCGCGGGCGGGCGGCCGAATCGCCGGCCCAGGGTCTCGAGCATCCGGTTGACGTGGGTCGCCCGCCAGAAGATCTGGTTGCAGGAGGGGCAGCGGGCGAACCTCGACTGCGTGCGATGGACGTAGACGGGGACGTGGTCCTTGACGGCGTCGCGCGACGCTGGCTCGGTCGGCTGGTTGCACTTGAGGCAGCGGCGGAACAGGTGCTCCCAGCGGACGCGGAGCCGCTTTTCCTCGAAGACCTGGCCGATCTGCTCGTTGAGATCCTGGCTCTTGATGAGGATGGAGTTCTTCGCAGCGCGTCGCTGCACGAGCCTGCGGTCGCGCGTCAGGATGGTCCGCTTCTCCTTGACCGCCAGCCGGACCAGGTCGCCGTCCTCGATCCGCGGCATGTAGACGACATCGTGACCAAGAATGAGCAGCCACTTGGCCAGGGTCCCGAGCATGCAGTCGGCGATGAATTTCATTGTTGGGCAACCCCTTTGCCGCCGCCGGAGCCTGCGGGCCGTCCATGATTATCCATCGGCGGCGCGTATAATGAGCCGGAAATGCTGAGCCCTCTCCCGCATTTTTCCGGGTGGACCCGGCGCCTCGCTCTGGCCGCCATTGCCCTGATGCTGGCGTCGGCGACACAAACCCCGGC
>JANMQK010000168.1:0-17763 GCA_031370485.1 Acidobacteriota bacterium
GATCGATCCGGGAGATGGCGAAATAGTACAGGCTGTAGGCGACGATCGTCGCCAGAAGGACCACCGCGGCGAGACAGCCAAGCGCCACGTTCGAGACCCCGCTCCAGTCCGTCCGCACGGCGGGCCCGAACCCGGCGATCACCTGGGCCGGGCTGCCGGGGACGACCGCCAGCGACGTCGTCCGCAACGGGCCCAGGTCGCGCCGCACCGGCTTGCCGGCCACGGTGTACCCGGCGAACGCGAGCCCCGCGCAGAGCGTCAGCAAGTCCCCCTTGAGGTACCCGGCGTGAAAATCGATCCCCTTCTCGAGCGCGACCAGGGTGACTCCCGAGAGCGCGATCAGGATCCCCGCCGCCTTCGGCAGGGTGAGTGTCTCCTGCCCGAAGAGAACCGAGAGCAGGAGAACGTGGACGGGCAGCATCGCGATCAGGATCCCCGAGTGGGCCGCGCTGGTGCGGCTGAGCCCCTCGATGAACAGGATCTGGTTGAGGGCGATCCCCATCAGGCCCAGCGGCGCCGCGCGGCGGAGCCCGCTCCACGAGAGGCCGGCGAACCCCTGGCGCGCCAGGAGGAGCAGGGTGAAGAACAGGCCCGCCGCGGCGGCGCGCACGCAGGCGACCGCGAGGGGGTCGATCTCCACGAGGACCCGCTTGGCGATCGAGTAGTTCGCCCCCCAGAGGAGCGTCGCGGTCAGGACCGCGACGTAGGCCGGCCGGGCGCGGTCGGAGCTCACTCGGGGCGGGCGCGGTGCGAAACGAGCGGAAGGGCCGCCTCGATCTTGAAGTGCGGGTCGTTCGCCTGATCGTGGCAGGTGGCGCAGACCCCCTGGATGACGCAGAAGGAGCACTGGTCGGTGATCCCGTAGATGGTCGCCTTTTTCAGCTCGGGACGCGACGTGACGTGGTCCGCGCCGGGGCCGTGGCAGACCTCGCACTGCACGTTGATCATCGAGCCGGTCGCGTCCTTGTCCCCGTAACCGCCCGGATGCCCGGACCCCGTCGTGTGGCAGGCAACGCACCGGTCGTCGGCGTTGCGGCTCATCTGGATGAGACGCGCGAAGGTGGCGGCGTGAGGCGTGCGGCTCCAGTCGTCGTATTCCCTGCGATGGCAGTCGCGGCACGCGTCGGCCCCGACGTATGCCACGCCCGACTTGAACCTCTCCAGCCGGCGCTTGTTGATGCGGTCAAGCCGCTCGCGCTGCAGGCCGCTGTAGCGGAAGAGCTTGTCCAGGTCGGCGTGATCCTGGTGGGCCACCAGGGCGAGGGCCTCATCGAGCTTGAAGTTCAGGACGAACTTGCCGTTGTGGCACGTGGCGCAGACGCCCTCGAGGGGCGCCCCGTCGGGGCGGGTTCCCCCGGTGTGCCCTCCTCCCGGCCCGTGGCAGACCTCGCACTGCACGTTCACCATCTGGGGCGACGCCTCGGGATCGGTGAACCCTCCCGGCCGTCCCTGCGCCGTGACGTGGCAGGGGACGCACTGCGGGTCGCGCCACTTGTCGTCCTTCGCCAGGCTGTCCCAGGCGATGCTGTGCGGCGTCAGGAGCCAGTCGCGGTACTCGGCGGCGTGACAGGCGGCGCACATGGCGTCACCGACGTAGCGACCCTTCGGCAGGGAGGCGGCGACGGCGGCCGGGGTCTCTCCGCCCAGCACGAGCCTGAGCTGCAGGCGGGTCAGGGCGTCACGGTCGGGCCGGTCGCCGTGCTCGCGGTAGCGGATGAAGCCGTTCCTGTCGATGATGAAGGTATCGGGGGTGCCGGTCGAGTCGTACTGCCGGAAGATGGCGCGCCCGGTATCGACGATCACGGGGAAATCGATCCCCATCTCGCGGAGGTAGCGGCGCATGCCGCCGTCGACGTCCCGGGACGCCACGCCGATGGCCACGACCCCGCGCGGCCGCAACTCCTTGAGGACCGGCGCCAGCCGTGGCAGGTCCCGCTTGCAATGGGGGCACTCCTGGTCGAAAAAGGTGAGGACGACGATCTTGCCCCTCATCCTGCCAAGGTCGACCGGGCGGCCGTCGAGGTCGCGCGCCGAGAACACCGGGGCTCTCGGGTCCCTGGTCCAGGTCAGGTCAAGCGTCGTGTCGGCCGGCCCCGCGGCGGGGAGGGAAAGGAGGGCCGCCTTGGCCGCCTCGAGCCGCGGCCGCAGCTGTCCTCCGACGAACCGGTCCAGGCGGAAGCGCACGATGTGTTTCGAATCGAGAAGGATAATCGTCGGGACTTCGCCCACGCCGAATTTCCCGGCAACCTCACCGGGATCGCGCAGGATCGCCATGGGGACCTTGAGACCGCTGACGAAGCGCTGCAGCTCTTCCGGGGAGCCCCGTCCCAGTCCCAGGAAGACGGTGGGCGTGTAGGTGGGATCGGCCCGGAGCCGGCCTATCTCTTCGACGATCTCGCGCGCGAAGGGCGCATTCGGCCGGAAGAACAGGAGAGCGACCGGCTTGTTTTTCAGGCTCATCAACGAGAGCCAGGCGCCGCCGGGGTTCTCGGCGGCGAACTCCGGGGCCAGCTGCCCGACCGTGGGGTGGGACGCCCCCTCCAGCGGCCCGATCGCGTCCCGCTCCGTCCCGCCGCCTCCGCAAGCGACGATCCCCAGCACGCCGAGGCAGGCGGCGATGCACGCGATCGGTCTCAGCCTGACGGGGGACACTCTTGGCATCATGAAAGACCGGCGCTTCTCCAGCGGCTCCTGCTGCGGCACAAGGGCGGAAAGTATAGGCAGGGCGCGCGCCCCGGGTCAAATGATCGGCGCGGCGGAGGGATGGTAGACTGCCAGGCGACGTTCCCGGAACCGTCGCGGCCAAAGCGCCGACAGGAGGTCCGACCATGGCCGATTTCGTGAAGGTCGCCACACTCTCCGAAGTGCCGGAGGGCAGCGCCAAGTCCGTCGACGTGGGGGGTACGCCGGTGGCCCTCTACAACGTCGGCGGCTCCATCCACGCAACTTCGAACACCTGCCCCCACAAGGGCGGGCCACTGGGCGAAGGAAGCCTCGAGGGAGCGGTCGTCACCTGCCCGTGGCACGCGTTCCAGTACGACGTGACCACGGGGGCCTGCAGGACGAACCCGGCCCTGAGCCTCGCATGCTATCCCGTGACGGTGCGGGGCCAGGACATCCTGGTGCAGGCCTGAAGGACGCCGGGACCCGGCCGTCCCCGGCGCCGGGCGCCGGGTGGAAAGCGGGGGCGGCATCCTCTAGAATACGAGCTTCGAAAAGCGACACGAGGTGAAGCTGAGCGTCATGTCCCACAGACCCCCCCCCATCCGATTCGTGAGCACGGTGTTTCTCCTCTCCGGAGGCTTGGCCCTGGCCACGGCCCCGCCGGCGCTCGCGGAGCTCCTGATCAACCCGCAAGGCTGGAGGTTCCCCAACATCGTCACCTCCGCCAAGGAGGCTATCCGGGTGTCCGATCGGACGCCGCTCATTCCCGGCAAGGAGACGATCACGAAGGGATACAGGAAGGCGGACGGCACCCGCTTCATGACCTACGAGATCGAGGGGAAGATCTTCGGGGTCGAGATCGACACCGACGGCAAGCCCCCTTTCGAATTCAGCATCATGGATACGGATGGCGACGGGAAGTTCGAGACCAAGATCATCCACGGGCCGGAAAACACCGACCGCGCCTACGTTCCGCAGTGGGTGATCGATTACTACTACTCCGTCCATCCCAACTTGAAGAAGCCCTCGACCGAGGCGCGGCCCACATCCCCCAGCCTGACGACCGCGAATCAGCCCCCCGGAACGGCCGGTGATGCGGCACAGGGCAAGAAGGAGCCTCCGCCCCCGGAGGTCGCCGACCGCCCGAACCCCTGAGATCAGCGGGCCGGGACCTCCGGCTGTCGGATGGTGTGGTAACGATTGGCGCTCAGCCCGGTGAGTGTCTGCGATGTGCCGCCCGGCCACCAGACCTGCACGCGGTCGATTTTTGCCGCCGGGCCGAGCCCGAAGAGCAGGCGCCGGTCGTTCGACGAGTTGTGCGAGCCGCCGGCGTGCACCTCCGCCACCTGGCGAAGCGCCCCCGCCTGGACCGTTACGCGCGCGCCGATCGCCCCCCGGTTCCGCCGGGCCCCCTCGAGAAGAAAACCGACCCAGTGGCCGGCGTTGCCCCCGTCGTTGCGCAGGAGGCTGGGCGGCTCGTCGATGTTGCTGACGACAATGTCGATGTCCCCGTCGTTGTCGAGGTCGCCGAAGGCCGCGCCGCGCGCGCTGTGCTGCTCCTTGAACGCGGGCCCCGACTCGGCCCCGGCGTCCCGGAACCGCCCGTCCCCTTCGTTGTGGAAGATCTGGTTCGGCTGCTTCCAGGTGGTGCCGAGCTTGTAGCGATCGATGCCCGGGTAGACGTGGCCGTTCGCCTGGAAGATGTCCCGGCGCCCGTCGTTGTCGTAGTCGATGAACCCGACCCCCCACCCCAGGGTCATCATGGTCGGCGGGCCGAACCCAGAGCTCATCGAGACGTCGAGGAAGAACAGATCCCCCTCGTTGTGGTAAAGGACCGAGTAGTCGTGCGAGAAGTTGGTGACGACCAGGTCGAAGCGCCCGTCGTTGTCGTAGTCCGCGGAGTCGACCCCCATGCCGGCCTGCGCCCGACCGTCCTCGCTGTAGGCGACGCCGGACATCGTCCCGACCTCCGCGAACCGGCCGCCTCCGTCGTTGCGGTAGAGAAAATGCTGGGTCGAGTCGTTGGCGACGTAAAGGTCGAGGTCCCCGTCAAGATCGAAATCGCTCCAGATCGCCCCGAGCCCGTAGCCGGTCGCCACGGTCGAAAGGCCGGCGCTGCGGGTGGCGTCCTTGAACCTCCCGCCCCCCTCGTTGTGATACAGGCGCCCGAGCCCGGGCTTCAGCCCGCGCGGCCCGCACATCACCGGGAACCCGCGGTAGGTGCAGTTGGGGGCCGACCCGGGCAGGGGAAGGGGAGGGGACGAGGCGTCGAAGTCGACGTAAGCGGAGATGTAGAGATCGATCCGGCCGTCGCCGTCGTAGTCGCCGAAGGCCGCCCCTGTCGTCCAGCCGCCGGTCACGAACCCCGCCGCCTTTGTGACGTCCTTGAACCGCCCCTGCCCGAGGTTGTGGTACAGGATGTTCCGCCCGAAGCCCGTCACCACCAGGTTGTCGAGCCCGTCGTCGTCGTAATCCCCGAACACGCACCCCTGGGCCCAGTAGCCGCGGGCCGCCACCCCGGCCTTCAGGGTGATGTCCTCGAACGTCCCGTCCCCCCGGTTGCGGTACAGCGCGGACGAGGCCGCTTGCTCGGGGGAGGGGCGCAGGGACGGCTGCCCGTTCGGCAGGAAGATATCTATAAAGCCGTCGTTGTCGACGTCGGCGAGGCAGATTCCGTTGCCGACCGTCTCGTTGATGGTCGACTTGTCCGGTGCACCGGTCCGGTTCGCCAGGGTGAGGCCGGAGGCGGCCGCCACGTTGACGAAGCTCACGCGGGCCCGCGGGACGGTCCCGGCGGGCGAGGCCGGGGACACGCAGGAGAGGAGTAGGAACGCGCCGGCTCCGCAGGAGGCGAGGACCGCGCGCGCCCCAGGGCCCCCCCGTCTACTCCATCGTCGCGACGCCGATCTGCTTGCGGTCATGCAGCCTCTTCATGATTTCGGCATGGCGGTCGAATTCCGCCCGTGCCTCGGCGCGCCGGCCGGCCCGCAGGAGCGCCTGGCCGAGCGCGTAATGCGCCTTGGGGTTTCCGGGATCGAGCTCGAGCGACTTTCCGTAAAGAGCGATGGCCTCGTCGATTTCGCCGCGCGCCGAGAGGATCGAGGCGATGTAGAAGTAGGCGTAAGGGTCGGTCGGAGCCAGCCGGGAGGCCTCTTTAAACGCGGCCAGCGCCTCCTCGTCCTTTCCCTGCAGCTGGAGGACTTTTCCCAGGTTCGAGTGTGCCTCGGCCTGCTTGGGGTCGATCGCGATGGCGCTCTTGAAGGCGGCGACCGACGCGTCGTAGTCCAGCCGCTCCCGGGCCTGGCGACCGATCTCGACCTCGATCGACGCGTCCCGCACCCCCTTGTCGAGCGCTTCCTTCAGCACCTTCTTCGACTCGTCGGGATGGCCGTAGTTGAAAAGCGCCCGGGCGTGGTCGACCCTGAGGGACGTGTCGGCGGGGTCGAGCGCAAGCGCCCGCCCCTGCTCGGCCAGGCCGTCCTCCATGCGCATCTCCTTGAAGCGGGCTTCGCCGAGGTAACGGTGCGCGCGCGCCGACTTCGGGTCGGCCGTCACGGCCCTGAGGAGACGGTCGGCCGCCTCGGGGATCTGGCCGGTCTGCAGATAGAAGATGCCGATCTCGGTCAGCGTGGTGGCGTCTTTCGGGTTGATGGCAAGCTCTTTCTCGAACTGGTTGACCGCCTGCTGCATCCGCCCGGCGCGCGCGTGCACGATCCCCATCGTCCGGTGGATACCGGCCCGGCCGGGATCCGCCGCCACCACCTTCCGAAGCTCGCCGAGCGCCTCGTCGTCGCGCCCCAGGGCGGAGAGTATCTCGCCGCGCAGGACGCGGGCGTCGGGGTTCGCCGGATCGATCTCGATGGCGGTGCCGACGGCGTTCAGCGCCTCCTGTTCCTTGCCGATCGCGTGCAGCGCGCCGGCCAGCTCGAGCCGCAGCGAGAAATCCCCGGGCGCGCCCTGCGACAGCTTCGCGAGGAGCGCGGCGGCCTCGGGGCCCTTGCCCGCGGCGCGCAGATCACGCGCCTGGCGGAGACCTCCTGGCAGATCGGATGGCCCGCAGGCGAGAAGTAACGACACCACGCCGCCCGCGAGGACCGGACCTGCGTGGATGGCGCGGACAATAGGAGAGCACGCGCGGGGCATACGTTGGAATCGTACCATCAAACGAAAACGCCCGGGCGTGGCCCGGGGGTCGGTGATCAGCGTGTCGCGGGCGTTCTGGTTCAGACCTTCGAGACGTTCGCGGCCTGCAGCCCCTTCGCCCCCTGAGTGACTTCGAAGCTGACCGGCTGCCCTTCATCGAGTGTCTTGTATCCGTCCCCCTGCTGGATGAACCCGCACCCCTTGGTGTTGTTGAACCACTTCACTTTTCCTGTGGGCACTGTCTTCTACCCCTCCTTTCCGTTTCCGACCGGGCAAAAAAAACCCACAAAAGCGGGGGCCTTTGTGGATGATTGCTCAGTCGATCGATAGCCAGTTCCCGAGTGAAAACGCGTCGTCAATCGAGGCGGAATCGTATGCCGGGCCCCCAGGGTTGTCAACCGGATTTTTGGGGGGGCGCTAGATATTGTGGCGACCCGCAAGGATTTCCTGGGATCGGAGCATGTCGCGGCGCCGCTCGCGCTGGTTCTGCAGCTCGGAGGCGACCTGCCTCAGGAGGACGAGCGCGCCCTCGCGGTTGCCCCCCTCGATCTCGCGCGACAGCAGCCGCAACTGCCCCTCGACCGCCTGCAGGGCGCGCAGGTCGTCCTCGACCCGATCGCGCAGCGAGCGCGCCGCGGTGTTGAACGCCTCTTCCATCTCTTTGAAGTTGTCGTGCTTGCGCAGAGCGAGCCTGGCGCCCCAGCGGCCGGCCTCGATTTCCTGAAGTCCCCTGGTGACCTTGTGGATGACACCGGCGGTCTTGTGAGTCTCGAGGATCTCGACGACGAACACCGCCGCGACAAAGATGATGCCGGCTGCGACGAGATAGAGCACCGAGCGGGCGTCGCCCCCCACGCCCCGCCCGGGGATCTTCTGGGCGAGCAGGCGGGCGTTCTCCTGGCTGAGCAGGTGGAACAGGGCGGCGGAGAACGCCAGCAGGAAGACCATGCCGAGGACGGCGACGAACGCCGTGCGCACCTGGTACCCGGCGTCGAGGAGGAACACGCGGCGCCGGCCGAGGACCCTTCCCAGCAGCCCGCGTGCCGATTTCGAAACCGGCATGGCGCCGGACATCACGGTGGGTGCGGGTTCGTCGTGCATCGCTCCTCCGGGGCGTCGCGCGCGGAGAGCCCCGAGGGCGCAATATAGGGTCCGCCGCGGGATTCTGCTACAGTCCGCTGCCTATGAGCGAGGGACTCACCGCCCTGCTGCTGGGGGGGGCCTTCCTGGGTCTGTCGATCGCGGCGCCCATCGGCCCCGTCAATCTCGAGATGATCGACAGGGGGCTCCGCCATGGGTTCCGCGCGGCCTTCATGGTCGGCCTGGGCTCGACCATCGCCGACCTGATCTACATCGGCATCGCGTATGCGGGGGCCGATCCGTTGTCCCACCAGGGATGGGCCCGTGTCGTCCTGTTCGCGGGCGGGGCGCTGGTCCTGGTATACCTGGGCGCGGGGGCGCTGCGCGCGGCCTGGAAGGCGCAGCCGCTGCCCGCCGGCGGGAGCGACGGCGCGGGGGAGGGCGTTCGGGGCGCCGCGGGGGGCGCTGCGGGAGAGGACCGGCGCGTGGGACGTGGAGCGTTCGCCGCCGGCTTTCTGATTACATTGATGAATCCCATGACCATAGCCTTCTGGCTCGGCATCCTGGCGGCCGCCCTGGCCGCGCGCCCACGAGCGTCTCTTCCGGTCGAGGTGGCCTACGTGGCATCGCTGATCGCGGGATGCATGATCTGGGTCCTTCTGCTGTCGTTCCTGCTGCACCGGGGCCGCCGTCTGATCCGGGGTCCGGTCATGCGGGTTCTGTCGGCGGCGGCCGGGCTGGCCCTCATCGGATTCGGTGTCCATTTCGCGATCAAGGCGCTCGGGTCGTCGTGAACCCGCGCGTTGTTCGCTACGTTTCGGAGGCTCGAATGAAGCTGGCAGGCACCCTCGTGATTCTCTTCCCCGCGCTCGTGCTGCTCGCCGCGCCGGCGCGCGCGGCCGGCGCGCCGATGGCGAAAGACGAGGGAGATATCCGCGCCCGGCTCGCCGCCTACGCCCCGGTGGCGCTGCAGGCCGACCTGACCGCCCTGAGTCCGAGCGACCGCGAGGGGCTGGCGAAGATCGCGGCCGCCGTGCGCGCGGTGGACGCCATCTACTGGAAACAGCTGGGGCGCCAGGCCCTCGAGGCGCGCCAGGCGTTCGAGAATGCGTCCGATCCGCTGGACCGGCTCTACCGTGATTTCGTCCTGATCAACTATGGACCGTTCGACGTGCGAAACGACTACGAGCGGTTCGTCGAGACCGGCCGCGGGGGGCCGAGGCTGCCGGGCGCCGGCTTCTACCCGGAAGACATGACCCGGAAGGAATTCGAGGCCCGGATCCAGACCGACCCGGAGCTCAAGGAGGAATTCGAGAAGCCGACCACCGTCATCCGTCGGGTGGACGGCGTCCTGGTGGCCATCCCGTACCAGAGGCTCTACCTCGAAGATCTCAAGACCGCCGCCCGGGCGCTCAAGGAGGCGGCCGCGCTGGTCGACAGCGCTTCCTTGCGGCGCTACCTGTCGCTGCGCGCGGAGGCGCTGCTCGGGGGGGATTTCTACGCATCCGACATTGCATGGCTCGAGGTCAAGGACAATCTCATCGACGTGGTAATCGGGCCGGCCGAGACCTACGACGACCTGCTTCTGGGGCTGAAGGCGTCCTACGAGGGGGCGGCGCTGATCAAGGATGTCGCGGCGAGCCGGGCGCTCGAGGTCTACAAGCAGCACCTCGACGCGATCTCGCGGGCGTTGCCGGTCGACGAGCGCTACAAGAAGGCGAGTGTCGGCACCGGCAACGTGATCGAGGTCGTGGATGTCGTCCGGTTCGGCGGGGAATTCAACGCGGGGATCAAGACCGTCGCCGCGTCCCTCCCGAACGACGAGCGGGTCATCCAGGAGAAAGGGGCGAAAAAGCAGATCTACAAGAACGTCCTCGAGGCAAAGTTCGACGCCATCCTCAGGCACATGGCGCCCCTCTTCCTGCCGAAGAAGCAATGGCCCCTGGTCACGCGCGAGGCGTTCGTGACCAACGTGCTGCTGCACGAGCTGTCCCACACCCTGGGGGTCGACTACGTCGCCGGCGCCGGCGGCCTCACCGTGCGCAAGGCGCTCAAGGATCTGTACGCGACTATCGAAGAAGCGAAGGCCGACGTGGTCGGGATTTACAGCCTGGGCTATCTCAAAGAGAAGGAGATCTTCTCGGAGGACGAGGTGCAGGAGGGCTACGCCACCTACCTGGCCAGCATATTCCGCTCCATCCGGTTTGGCGCCGTCGAGGCGCACGGTCAGGGGAACGCCCTGCAGCTTGAATACCTCATCCGCGAAGGCGCCATTCAGCACGACCCGAAAAAGGGGGAGTTCTCGATCCAGCCGAAGAAGTTCGAGCCGGCGATCGCGAAGCTGGCGAAAGAGCTTCTCGAGATCGAGGGGACCGGGGACTACGCCCGCGCCCAGGCGCTGCTAATGACATTTGGAAAGCTCGATCCTTCGATCGTGGAGGCGCTCAAGCGGTGCGAGGCGATCCCGGTCGATGTGACCTTCACCTATCCGCTCTGACGTTGGAGGCCCCATGCGGGTGAGACCGGCCGGACGCGGGGAGATCGAGCAGGTGCTCGGCGAGAGCCACGCGATCTGGAGCCGGGGGCTGGACCTCGCGGCCTACACCTCGTTCAACCTGGCGCAGATCGAATCGCCGTGGGGCCGCGAGCGCTACCGATTCCTGGTCGGTGTCGACGAGGGGGGTGCCATCCTCGCCGCCTTGAAGCTCTACACGCTGCCGGCGCTTTGCGAAGGCCGCGCGGTGCGGGTGGCCGGGATCGGGGCGGTATTCACGTCCCCCGCGCGGCGCGGACGGGGTCACGCAAGTGAACTTCTCGAACGGGCGCTCGAGGGGGTCCGCTCCGAAGGGTACGGCCTGGCGCTACTGTTCTCTGAGATTGGGGAAGAGTTCTACGCGGCGCGCGGGTTCAAGCGGCTCCCGGCGAGCGAGGTGGCGTGCAAAACGACCCTGCCGGCGCCCTGGCCCCACGAGCCGGCCTGGGTGCGGGGGCCCGATCTCGTCCGGTCCCTTCCCGGCCTGAGACCGTTCCGCGACGAAGATCTCGAGGCGCTGATCGAGATCCACGACGGCGAGGACGCGGGAAGGCGGTTCCGCATCGAGCGCGACCGCTCCGCCTGGGAGCAGATTCTCTTGAAGATGGGGCCCGGCCTGTTCTGGGTTGTCGAGGAGAAAGGCCGCGTCGCCGCCTACGCCCTCCTCGAAGAGAACCCGGGGACGTTGCGCTGGCGCGAGCATGGGGCGCGGCCCGAGGCGTCGGACCGCCTGGCCGATCTTTTCTGGTGCGCCCTCGCCCGGGCGAGAGTCCGCGGGCTGCCTCGTCTTGAAGCGTGGTTCCTGCCGGTCGAGGTCACGGGCAGGCCGCTTTACCCGGTGGCGCGCCGGCGCCGCGATGACCCGGTCGCGATGGTGCGCCCGCTCGACCCCGCCCTATCGATCCCGGCCTTCGAGAACGAGGAGGAGTGTCTTTTGTGGGAACTCGACAGCTTCTAAGTGTCAGGGGACGCGCTTCCGGGCCTCGGCGAGATCCTTCTCCAGCTTTTCCTTCTTCACCATCAAAGCGCTCACGTCGCCGGTCGTGTCCATCCCGGTCATCCCGGCGGACCGCCCGGCCTGATCGATCTGCGACTTGATCGCGGCGAGCTGATCCTCGAGATCCTTGATGGTCTTCTCCTCGGCGCTCATCTGCGGCGGGAACAGTGAGATGGTCCCCGTGCGGAGGTAGTTCACGCCAAGCCACGCGGCCACGACCACGACGACCAGCACGACGAACTTCTTCATCGCGACCTCCTCCTCATGGACGATGGTGACGGATGGCGGAAGCGTGTGGGAATCGAACCCACCGAAGCCGGGTTCCCCCGGCTCCCAACGGATTTGAAGTCCGCGCAGGACACCAGCCCCGATTCGCTTCCGTTCCCGGCGGGTAGTGTAGGAGAACGGGGCGGGACTGTCCACCGGCGCGCGCCGTCCGACAGCGTATAATGGCGCCCTTCTGGAGGGGGGATGGCCGAGGAGTCGCAGCGGGACAGCCTGGACGTCGATATTCTGTTCGTCGGAGGGGGGCCGGCAGGTCTGGCGGGCGCCATCCGGCTGCGCCAGTTGCTCAAGGCGCACAACGAGGAGGTCGAGCGGGCGGGCACGGGAAAGAAGCTCGATCTCTCGGTCGCGGTCCTCGACAAGGGGCGTGAGATCGGCTCGCACGGCATCTCCGGGGCGGTCCTCGACCCGCGCGCGCTGCGCGAGCTTTGCCCCGACTTCGAAAAGCAGGGCTGCCCCGTCGAGTCGAAGGTGACCGACGACAGCGTATGGTTTCTGACCTCGGGCCGAGCCCTCCCCCTGCCGATCGTCCCCCCGCCGCTTCGCAATCACGGCAACTACGTAGCATCCCTTGGCAAGGTCGTCCGCTGGATGGCTGCGAAGGCCGAATCAGAGGGGGTCGATCTCTTCCCCGGCTTCGCCGCGGCGGAGCCGCTCGTCGAGGGGGACCGGGTGGTCGGTGTCCGGACCGGCGACCGGGGAATCGACCGCCACGGCAAGAAGCGGGGCAACTACGAGGCGGGGATCGACATCCGCGCCAAGCTCACGATCCTGTGCGAGGGGCCGCGCGGGACGCTGACCAAGGTCCTGGCCGAAAAGTTCCGCCTGGACGCCGGCCGGCACCCGCAAGTCTATGCGGTCGGCATCAAGGAGGTCTGGGAATGCCCGGCGGGCGTCGTGAAGCCGGGCCGCGTCATCCACACGATGGGCTTCCCGCTTGATAGAAGGACGTTCGGCGGGGCCTTCATCTACGGGATGGGGGAGAACCTTCTCGACATCGGGCTGGTGGTTGGGCTCGATTATCTCGACCCGCGCCTCGACCCGCACCACCTGTTCCAGCGGCTGAAGACCCACCCGTCGATCAGCCCGATGCTGCGCGGCGCGAAGGTGCTGTCCTATGGCGCCAAGGCGATCCCGGAGGGGGGCTGGTACTCGATGCCGCGGCCCTATCTTGGCGGCTGTCTCATCGCCGGGGATTCCGCCTCGATGCTGAACTCGATGCGCCTGAAGGGAATCCACACCGCCATGAAGGCGGGGATGCTGGCCGCCGAGGTGGCGCTGGAGGCGATCGTGGCCGGCGACACCTCGGCGCCATTCCTGGCGTGCTACGAGGAGAGGTTCAAGAAGTCCTGGGCGGGGCGCGAGCTGTGGCGGGTGCGCAACTTCCACGCCGGGTTCGCGGGGGGGATCGTGCCGGGGCTTTTTCACAGTGCGCTGCAGATGATCACGGGAGGGCGCGGGCTGAAAGATCCCCTGCCGGTCGAGCCGGGGCACGCCCGCATGCGGATGCTCACCGCCGAGTACGGCGCGACACCGCCGCCCGATATCGAGCCGAAGTATGACAACCTCCTCACCTTCGACAAGCTCACCGACGTTTTTCATTCCGGCACGAAGCATGACGAAGATCAGCCGGCGCACCTCCATGTGGCCGACACCTCCATCTGCGAGACGCGCTGCGCCGAGGAGTACGACAACCCCTGCCGCCACTTCTGCCCGGCGGCGGTCTACGAGATGGTCCCGAAAGAGGGCGGCGGCAAACGGCTGCAGATCAACGCCAGCAACTGCGTCCACTGCAAGACCTGCGACATCATGGACCCTTATCAAATCATCACCTGGGTGCCGCCCGAGGGGGGCGGCGGCCCGGAATACGTGAAGCTGTAGACGGCCGCAGTTCGAGGAGACCCGATGATGGATCCGCACGTGGCTTTCTATCTCGTCCTTGCCATCCTTCTGGTCGGGGGCAACGCCTTCTTCGTGGCCGCCGAGTTCGCCATCGTCAAGGTCCGGGCCACGCGCATCGAGGAGATGGCGTCCTCGGGGCTCCCGGGGTCGGCCCTGGCCCGCGAAATGGTGTCGAACCTGGGCCAGTATCTCTCCGCCTGTCAGATGGGGATCACCATGGTCAGCCTCGGTCTCGGCTGGGTGGGCGAGGCGGCGTTCGCCGGGCTCCTCGAGCCGCTGCTGACGGGTCTCGGTCCCCTGGCCGCGCCCGCCGCCCACAGCCTCGCGCTCACGGGCGCCTTCGTGATCATCACGACACTGCACATCGTTCTCGGAGAGCAGGTCCCGAAGTACCTGGCCATCCGCAGACCGGGGAAGGTCGTGCGCTTCCTGGCCCTGCCCCTGACCATCTTCAACCGCGTCTTCTATCCGGCGCTGTGGCTTTTGAACGCCACTGCCGACGGGATCTTGAGCCTCATGGGGATGCCTAGGACGGAAGAGCCGACGATTTCGGAGAACGAGCTGCGCCTGCTGTTCGCGGAGTCGATCCGGAAGGGGATCATCACGTCGAGCGAGGCCGAGATCATGGACCGCGCCACCCGCTTCGCCGACCGGACGGCCAAAGACGTCATGGTCCCGCTCGACCGTGTCGTCACCTGGTCGCTTGCCCGTCCGGTGGATGAGAACCTGGCCCTGGCGCGCGAGGAGAAGCACACGCGCTACCCGGTCTACGACCCGGAGCGCAAGGACCTGGTCGGCGTGATCAACCTGAAAGCGCTGGCGCTCCTGAGCGACCAGGAGGCCCAGAAGATGCACGAATCGGGGGTGCTCAAGGAGCTTGTGCGGGTCCCCGAGGAGCGGCGGATCGACCAGGTCCTCAAGGAGATGCGCCGGCGGCGCCTGCACATGGCAGCGGTTGTCAATTCCGAAGGCCGGGCCGTCGGCGTCCTCACGATGGAGGACATCATCGAGGAGATTTTCGGGGAGATCGAAGACGAGTTCGACAGCACGCAGGCGCCCGAGCCGCACCGGGCCTGAGGAGGGGTGCATGTTGATCGAATGGGCGTTGATCATGGCCGCGACTGCGGCGACCGTGCGGGGCCAGGGACCCGATGCCGAGATCAAGGCGCTGGCGGAGGCACGGGCGGCGTCGTTCGTCGAGACGCGGCGCGACATCCACATGCACCCCGAGCTGGGCAACCGCGAGGAGCGGACCGGGAAACTCGTGGCGGACCGCCTGCGGGGACTTGGCCTCGAGGTCCGTTACCCCGTCGCGAAAACGGGGGTCGTCGGGATTCTCAAGGGGGGGCTGCCAGGTGGGGTGGTCGCGCTCCGGGCGGATCTCGACGCGCTGCCGATCCAGGAGAGCAACGACGTCCCCTACAAGAGCCAGATCGCCGGTGTGAAGCACGCCTGCGGCCACGATGCGCACACGACGATGGTCCTCGGCGCCGCCGAGGTCCTGGCGAAGATGCGGGACCGGATGCCCGGGACGGTGGTCTTCATCTTCCAGCCGGCCGAGGAAGGCCCGCCGGAAGGGGAAGACGGTGGCGCTTCCTTGATGATGGCGGAGGGCGCGCTCGGCAATCCGAAAGTCAACGCGATCTTCGGCATGCACATGGACCCGCTGCTCGATTCCGGCCAGGTGGGCTGGTCCATCGGCCCCATCTTCGCCAGCAGCGACCGGTTCGTCGTGACGGTTGCCGGGAAGAAGGTTCACGGCGCCTACCCGCACCTGGGGATCGACCCGGTGCCGGTGGCGGCCGAGATCGTGCAGGCATTGCAGCTGATCGTGTCCCGCCAGATCGACGCGCAGAACCCCAAGGTGCTGACCGTCGGGTCGATCCACGGCGGCAACCGCTTCAACATCGTCGCCGACGAAGTCACGATGGAGGGGACGATGCGGACGCTCGACGCCACGGTCCGCGAGGAGATCAAGCGCCGGATGGCGCGCACGGTCGACGGCGTGGCGGCGGCCCACGGCACGACCGCGACGCTCCGGTTCGTGGGGGAGGGGAACGTCCCCACGATGAATGACGCTGTCCTGACGCGCGCCTCCGTCCCGGTGCTCGAGCGGGTGTGCGGCAGGGAGAACGTCCTGGAGGTGAAGCCGCAGATGGGGGCGGAGGATTTCTCGGTCTTCGCCGCCAAAGTGCCCGGGCTCTACGTCAAGCTCGGCACGCGCAACGCCGGGCGGGGGATCACGGCCATGGTGCACACGGAGGATTTCGACATCGACGAGGCGGTGCTGCCGCTCGGAGTCAGGGTGATGGCGTCGCTCGCCTGGGACTACCTCGCCCGGTCCGGGAGGCAGCCATGAGGCGCCTCTCCGCGGCGCTGCTGGGGCTGTCTCTTGTGATGCCCGGGCTCGCGGCGCGTCCCGCCGAGGCCGCCCGCCGGACACCGGCCGCGGCGCCGCGGACCGAAGCGCCGCAGGCGGCCGCGGGGCAGCCGGCGAATGTCGTCAAGAAGCAGGCGGCGGTCGCATTGGTCTCGAGCCACGAGGCCGAGCTGGTCGAACTCGCGGACCAGGTCTGGCGCTTCGCCGAGACCGCGCTCAAGGAGACCCGCTCCGCGAAGGTGCTGGCCGATTACGCCGAGAAGCAGGGCTTCCGGGTGAAGCGGGGGGTCGCGGGGATGCCGACCGCCTTCGTGGCGGAATACGGCCAGGGGTCGCCGGTCATCGGCATCCTGGGAGAGTATGACGCCCTGCCCGGCCTGTCGCAGAAGGCGGTGACCTCCCGGGAGCCGCTCGAGGCCGGCGCCGCAGGGCATGGCTGCGGGCACAACCTCTTCGGGGCGGGAAGCCTGGGGGCCGCCGTCGCGATCAAGGAGATGATCGCCCGGGGGGATCTCAGCGGGACGATCCGTTTCTTCGGAACGCCGGCGGAGGAGGCGGTCGGGGGGAAGATCTACATGCTGCGCGACGGGGTCCTTGACGGTCTCGACGTCTGCCTCGCCTGGCACCCCGAGGACTCGACCCGGGCCGACACGAAAAGCAGCCAGGCGATCATCGATTTCATCGTCGAGTTCAAAGGGAAGGCGGCCCACGCGGCGTTCGACCCGTGGAACGGGCGGAGCGCCCTTGACGGACTCGAGATCTTCACCCACGCGCTCAACATGATGCGCGAGCATGTCAGGCCGTCGGTCAGGATGCACTACGTGATCGCCGACGGCGGCAAGGTCCCGAATGTCGTCCCCGACTACGCCCGGCTATGGTGTTGGGTGCGCGACACGAAGCGGACCGGGGTCGAGGACCTGATGCGGCGCGTCCGGAAGATGGCGGAAGGGGCCGCCCTGGCCGCGGATGTCACCTCGACGCTGACCGTGCAGGGGGGATCCTACGAGATGCTGGTCAACATGGCGGGGGAGCGGCTGCTGCACTCCAACCTCGACATGCTGGGGCCGCTCGTCTACACCCCCGAGGAGGAGGATTTCGCGCGCGCCATCCAGACATCGGCCGGTGTCGAGCCGAAGGGGCTGAACGGGGTGGTCGAGCCGTTTGAGGAGAAGCCGGGGGAGCCCGAAGGGGGATCGACCGACGTCGGCGACGTGTCGTGGGTCATCCCGACGATCCACCTGTCGGTGACCACCGCCGCCTCCGGCGCCCCGTGGCACGCCTGGCCGGTGGTGGCGGCCGGGGGGATGTCGATCGGCCACAAGGGGATGATCTATGCCGCCAAGGCGCTCGCGGCGACGATGGTCGACCTCTACTCCGATCCCGGCACGATCAAGACGGTGCGCGCAGAGTTCGCGGAGAAGACCCGCGGGCAGATTTACAAGCCCTACATCCCGGAGGGCCCGCCCCCGCTTCCCGCGCCCTAGACAGGCGCCTCGCTCTCAGGTGCGGGCATACAACGGCGTGCTCAGGTACTTCATCCCCGAATCGCAGGCCACGGTGACCACCGTGTGATCGGGGCCCAGGCGGCCGGCGATCCGCAGCGCCACCGTCACGTTTCCTCCCGTGGAGGTGCCCGCAAAGATCCCTTCCTGCCGGGCGAGGAGCCGGGCGGTCGCCATCGCCTCCTCGGTCGATACCGTCTGGATCTCGTCCGCGAGCGTCCCGGTCCACAACGGCACGACGAACCCGACGCCAATCCCTTCGATCTTGTGGGACCCG
>JANMQK010000195.1:0-12998 GCA_031370485.1 Acidobacteriota bacterium
GGTCGCGGTCCACCCGGACGCGAAGCACCGGAAGCCCGGTGGTCTGCTCGAGCTTCACGTCAGCCGCCCCGCGGACGGAGGCAACCACCCGGGCGATCTCCTCTCCCTTCTGGCGAAGTGTTTCCAGGTCGTCGCCAAAGAGTTTCACGGCCACGTCCGAGCGCACGCCCGCGATCAACTCGTTGAACCGCATCTCGATTGGCTGCGTGAAGGAGAAGCCGGTCCCGGGGACGTCGGCGAGCAGTGAACTGCTCATTTTCTCGATCAGTTCGCTCTTCGTGCCGACGGTCCACTCGGAGCGGGGTTTCAGCATGACGAATACGTCCGCCAGGTCGATGCCCATCACGTCGGTGGCCACCTCCGGGCTGCCGATCCGGGTCACGACGGTCTTCACCTCCGGGAACCGTCCGAGCACGCGCTCGATGCGTCCGGTGCCCGCCGCAGCCTCCGAAAGCGCGACCGAGGGCATGCGGATCGCGTTGATCGCGATGTCCCCCTCGTCCAGCCGCGGGATGAACTCACCGCCGAGCCGGGTCGCGACGATCCCCGCGGTGGCGAGCAGGACGGCCGCCGCGGCCATGACGGGGACCCTGCGGCGGAGGCAGTGGGCGAGACCCTTCAGGTAGAGAGTTCGCAGCCCGCCGACGAACCGCGGCTCGTGCTTGATCTTCCCGGCCTTGAGGAAAAGCGACGCCGCGACCGGGATGAGGGTCAGCGTGAGCAGGAGCGAACCGACGAGCGCGAAAATGACCGTGAACGCCATCGGCTTGAACATCTTGCCCTCGATACCTCCAAGGGTGAGGATCGGCAGATAGACAAGGATGATGATGCCCACACCGAACGTCACCGGGCGGACGACCTCGTGGGCCGCCTCGGCCGTGAGCTGGCGAACGGTCTTGCCACGCCCCTCCGGTTCGGCGAGCCGCCGCACGACGTTCTCGATCACCACGACCGCGCCGTCCACGATCAGGCCGAAGTCGATCGCGCCCAGGCTCATCAAGTTAGCCGAGATGCGCGACTGCAGCATGCCCGTGAAGGCCATGAGCATCGAGAGCGGAATCGCGGAGGCCACGATCAGGCCCGCACGCAGGTTCCCCAGGAAGGCGAACAGGATGGCGAAGACCAGGAGGCCTCCTTCCAGCAGGTTCTTCTCCACGGTGGCGAGCACCTGACGGACGAAGTGCTCGCGGTCGTAGTAGGGGACTATCCGTGCCCCCTTCGGCAGGCTGGGCTGCAGCTCCTCGATCGCCTTCCGGACGCGACCCGCAACGGCGAGGGCGTTTTCGCCCGCGAGCATCTGGGCCATCCCGATCACGGTCTCGCCCTGCCCGTCCTTGGTCGCCGCTCCGATGCGCAGCATCGACCCTTCCCGGACCTGGGCGATGTTCCCGACCGTGACCGGCGTCCCGCCGGCTCCGGTCTTGAGGACGAGCTTGCGCAGGTCCGCCAGGTCCCGCACCAGCCCTTCGCCCCGGATGACGTACTGCTCCCGGTTGTGCTCGATGTAACCGCCTCCCGCGTTGCCGGTCCCGCGCTCGACCGCCTCGAAGACTTCCTTGAGCGACAGTCCGTACGAGACGAGGCGGGAGGGGTCCACGACGATCTGGTACTGCTTGGGGAGACCGCCCCACACGTTCACTTCCGTCACCCCGGGCACGGCCCGCAGGCGTGGCACGATGTCCCAGTCGAGGATCGTCCGCCGCTCCATGGGCGACAGGCTTTCGCCTTCGACCGTGAACATGTAGACCTCTCCCAAGCCCGTCGAGACAGGCCCCATCTCCGGGTTGCCGAAGCCGGGAGGGATTGCCTCCCGTGCCTGGGTTAGGCGCTCGTTGACGAGCTGCCGCGCGAAGTAGACGTTGACATGATCCTCGAACACGACCGTGACCGCTGAGAGCCCGTAGCGTGAGATCGAGCGGATCTCCACGAGATCGGGCAGGCCGTTCATCGCCGCCTCGATCGGGTAGGTCACGAACTGCTCCATCTCCGCCGGGCCGAGCGCGGGGGCCTTGGTCAGAATCTGGACCTGCACGTTGGTCACGTCGGGGACGGCGTCGATGGGCAGCTGCGTCAGCGCGTAGCCGCCGCCCGCGACCAGAAGGACCGCCAGGATGAGAACCAGCGGCCGGTTGTCCAGGCTCCAGTCGACGATGCGCGCCAGCATCAGTCCGCCTCCTCGAGCGATCCCTTGGCGAACTCGGACTTGAGAACGAAGCTGCCTTCGGTCACGACCACCTCATCGGCCTTGACGCCGGAGTACACCTCGGTGAAACCCTCGAAGCTGTGCCCGGTCTCCACCGCCCGGCGGGCGAAAACCCCGGGTCCCGTCTGGACGAAGACCATCGTCCGGCCCTCCAGCGTCTGGAGGGCGGACTGCGGCACGACGAGGACGGTCTTCCCTTCGTACGCCTGGGGCACGTCAACCTGGGCCCTGACGAACATGCCCGGCCGCAGCTTCTCGTTCCGGTTGGAGATGGTTGCCCTCACCCTCACCGTGCGGGTTGCGGAGTCGACGACGCTGCCTATGAAATCGACCTTGCCGGGGAAGGTCTCCTGGGGCCAGGCCTCGCTTCGGATCGTGACGGTGACACCCTCGCGGAGCAGAGCAAGGTCCTTTTCGTAGGCCTGCAGGAAGACCCACAGGGTGGAAAGGTCGGCGAGTGTCAGGAGCGGCTGCAGGGCCTCGAAGAGCGCGCCGGGAGTCACCTTGCGTTCGATCACCCGGCCGGCGAAGGGGGCCCGCAGCGCCAGAGTCGCCCCGTCCCCTGCCGTGTCGAACGGCTCGCCCGGCTTGACCAGGGCTCGCAGCCGCTCGACCTGGTCCTGGCTCTCGCCGAGGAGGTGAAGAGTGCGCTCTGCCGAATCGACCGCGGCCTTCTTCGAGAAGTAGTCCCCTTCCCGCGCCTGGAACTCGCCCGCGCTGATCGCCTTTGCCTCGACGAGCGCCTTGGCGCGGTCGTAGGCTCGGGTGGAGACATGCAGCGCCGACAACTCCCGGACGAATTCCTCGCGGGAACGGCCCAGCTCGACGCTCTCGATGGTGACGAGGATGTCTCCCTGGCGGACGCGGGCGCCCAGGTCGACGGGGATCGACACCGCACGCCCGCGGACGTTGGCCCCCACATGCAGCAGCTTGTTCTCGTTGTAATTCACGGTCCCGTTCAGGACCAGAAGGTGCTCGAGGTTGACGGGACGCACTTTCCAGGTGTCGACGCCCGCTTCGGCGATCGCGGCCGAGGTCAGTTGGACTGTTTCCGGCATTCCCTCGTGGTTCCCAGCGCCCGACGGATCGGGTCGGGTCTGCGCGGGCTCGGGGCTTGGGGCCGCACCGGCCGGGGACTCGCCGGGGCCGCGGTTACAGGCCGCCAGAACGGCGATGACAAGGACGAGGGCGAAAGAGCTTGAGCATCTCAGGTTCATGAGTTTCTATCTCCCGGGGATGAAATCAGGACCGACCAGGCGCTGGACCTCCGCCAGCGCCAGGGCCACGCCCAGCCGCGATGCGGCGGCCTCGCGTTGGGTCTCACGGAACGTGCGTTGCGCGTCGAGCAGGTCGAGGAGCGATGTTTCCCCCTCGGTGTAGCTGAACCGCGCCAGCTCGAGGCTCCGGGCGGCCGCCGGAAGAAGGTCGCGTTCGAGGATCTCCGCCTGCCCTGAAGCGTTTTCCAGTTCCTTGCGCGCCCGCTCGAGGGCGACGAGCAGATCCACCCGCGTCCTCTCGCTCCCGGCCGTGGCGAGCGACGACGCGGCCCCGGCCCGGGCGATTTCGCCGCGATGGGCGTTCCAGAGCGGGATTCGGAGGCCAACGGAGAGGCCGCTTGCCTCTTTGTCGATCTCTTCGTTCCGGAAGGCTGTCACGTCGAGGTCTGGAACCCGCCCCCGCCGCGATGCCGAGAAAAGCGCCGCCTCGCGCGCTGCTGACGCCCGTGCGCCCCTCAGGAGCGGGTTCAAGTGTTCGAGGCGGTCGCGGAGAAGGGCGGAATCCACCGGCGGCACCGGGCCGGGCAGCCCGCCCGCGAGGACAAGCGGCCGCGGAAGCGGATCGACCGCGAGCGTGCGCAGCACCGCTTCGGCGGCCTCGGACTCGCGTTCGAGCGAACGGCGCACGCGCTGCTGCCGGAGCCACTCGACCTCGGCCTTGATCCGGTCGACTTCGCGAGACTCGCCCAGTTCGGCTCGCTTCGCGATGAGGTCGCGCAGTGAAAGGGCGTCCGTTTCCGCAGCCCGCGAGATTTCAACGCCTTCCCGGGCGTGGAGCAGCCTTGCGAACATCGAGCGCGCCTCGATGGTCACCTCCCACCGGGCCGCGTCCCCCTCCGCCCGGAGAGCGTCGGCGGCCCGGTCGGCGGCTCGGATGTTCGCCGCGAACCTGCCCGGCCAGGGAAAGGTCTGGGTCACAGAGATGCCGCTCTCGGCCCCGTCGAGGCTCGATCCTTCCGTGGCTCGCCCGCGGCCGCGTGACACGCCCACTTCAGGGTCCGGTAGAAGTCGGGCGTCCTTACTCTCGGCTGCCGCGGCATCGTCGAGCGAGGTCGCCTGGCGGATCGCGGGATGGGCGCAGAGAACGATCCGCACATAACTTTCCATGTCGAGCGATTCTTCCGGTGCGGCGCCGAAGGCAACATCCAAGGCCGGCACCAGGCACAGCATGAGGGCGCAAAGAAAAGACCAGGGCAGCACAAGTCCTCCCCGTTATGAAAGAGTTTTTCAGGCGGACGGGATTCGAATCAGCTAGAGGACAGGCTTGGGGACGTGGTCCGGCACGAACAAGGTGCCCGGAATCAATCGCAGGGCAGGGGAGACCGGAACATCGGGGATGAGGCCAAGCGTTTCAGCGGGAGCGTGATGGTCCGGTGCGAGCGTGGTTGAACAGCAAAAACAGTCCGGAACGCAGGTTTCCGAGCACGGGTCAGCCGGACCCGTCGGCGATGCCGTTGAGATCTGCAGGACGCCGGAAGCGTTCAGCGAGTCACAGGAAGCGTCGTCGATGTCGAGGCCGATGACCGCCAGAAGGACTAGGGCCGCTATTTTGAACGAAACACGCACTCCGTCACTCCTTCATCCCTTTCGGCCGGCCTTTGAACGAGGCGCGGGACGCGGCCTTCAGACGCTGGGGAGTATAAAGGCCGGGGGCCCTCAATGCAAACGCTAACGGGGAATCTGTCCCGATGACTTGGTTGCTTTTTCCTGAAACTCCTCGAGGAGGGTCATCAGGCGGTCGGACTCCTTGACCAGGAGCTCGACCGTCCGGCGCCCGCTCTCGTCGGGCGGCGAGATCTTCGCGATCGAGCGTGCCAGGGCGTGGAGGGTCGTCACCGGCTGGGCCAGGTCGTGGACCAGATCGCGGTAGGCGCGGTAGAAGCCGAGCCGAATAAGCGCGGCCAGCGTGGCCACCGTTTCGCCCGGCCCGGGGGGGCGGCCGATTGTCCACCATGCGTCCTCGTGCCAGCCCTCCGGAAGCGCCGGGGACGGGCCGCCTCCCAGGATGATCAGCGGGAAGGACGCCCGGCCCTTGTGCCGCTCCAGCTGGCGGATGATTTCCTTGTAGCGCTCGGCGGGCAGGTCGTGGTCGAGGATCAGTGCGCCGGGGGGTGCACCGGCAAGCCCGCGGGCCGCATCCCGGCTGCCGCACTCGCCGGCGCGATAGCCCGCCCTCTCGAGGATGCCGGTCAGGGGACCGGTGACGTCATCGTCGTCCGAGACGATGAGAACGCGCCGCTCCTCATTCATCGGGCGGGCGCCAGTCGCAGCCTCCCGCGGGGCCGGTCCGGGCGGCGCCTTCCCGGCCTTTGCCCGAGGCGGCCTCGCCCAGGGCCACCAGCGCGATGCCGACCTCGCGGGACACCTTGAGGCTCTTTTTATCGCGGTAGAACTCGCCGTAGTAGATGGTGCGGATGCCCGCGTTGGCGATCAGCTTGAAACAGTTCCAGCAGGGGCTGGCCGTCGTGTAGATCTCGGCGCCGTCGATCATGACGCCGTTCTTCGCGGCCTGGAGAATCGCGTTCGCCTCGGCGTGGATCGTGGCGACGCAGTGTTCGTTGTCGATGTCGTGCCCCACGTCGTCGCAATGGGGCCGGCCCCGGATGGAGCCGTTGTAGCCGGTCGACAGGATCGTCTTGTCGCGGACGATGACCGCCCCGACATGCTTGCGGTCGCAGGTGGAGCGGGTCGCGACCTGCGAGGCGATGTTCATGAAGTAAGTGTGCCAGTCGACGCGCCGCGAGGCGGACGCGGCCGCGCCTGCAGTCGAGCGCGCGGCTGCGCGCTCGGGGGCGCGCCCATTTCGCCGGCGCGCCGGTCGGGAGCCGGCTGCTTTCACGCCATCCCTCCGGGCTTCAGCGGGTTTCGACCGTCACCGACTCCATGACGACGTTCTTCAGCGGACGGTCCCCCTTGTCCTTGGGGGTCAGGGAGATCTTGTCCACCACGTCCATGCCTTCGAGGACGCGGCCGAAGATGGTGTACTTGTTATCCAGGAAGGGGGAGGCTTTCTGCACGATGAAGAACTGGCAGGAGCCGCTGTTCACGTCGGTGCCGCGGGCGGTCGAGAGCATGCCACGATCGTGGCTGTACTTCGTGGTGAACTCGGCCTGCATCTTGCGCGGCCCGTCGCCGGTGCCGTCGTTCGTGGGGTCGTTGTCCTTCGAGAGCGGGTCGCCCCCCTGGATCATGAAGCCGTTGATCACGCGGTGGAAGGTGGTCCCGTTGTAGAAGCCGGTTTTCGCGAGGTCCTTGAAATTCTCGACCATCTTGGGCGCCACGTCCGGCAGGAACTCAAAGACGATGGTGCCCATGCTGGTCTTGATCACGGCGACCTCCTTCTTCGCGGGACTCTCCACCTTTGTCTCCTTCTTGGCTGCGGGCTGGGGCGCGGCTGGCGTTGTCGGCGTCCCCTGGCCGAAGGCCAGCGCGGCGCCGAACGCCGCGAACGCCAGGGTGGCGGCAGTCGGGAAGACAGGTCGTACGCGTCTCCCGGGGATTGACGGCATGCTCATCGGCTCTCCTCCTTGCCGGGCGCAACGGCGCTCCGGATTTTCACGGTTTGGAATCGCAAAGGACGCCGGATTGTAGCAGAAGGGGTCCATCGCGGCCAGCGTCCGGACGCGTGCTATACTCGCCGCCGCCCCGAGGGAGGCGCCCCTTGCCCGTCTATTCCCACAGCAGGCTGAGCTCTTTCGAGAAGTGCCCGCTGCAGTACCGCTACCGCTACATCGACAGGATCAAGCGCGACACGCAGGGGATCGAGGCGTTCATGGGGAACCGTGTCCATGAAGTCCTCGAGAAGCTGTATGGCGACCTCGGGAAGACGAAGCACAATTCCGTCGACGAGCTGCTGGCGTTTTACCGCTCGGCATGGGACGCGAACTACTCGGACAAGGTGAAGATCGTCAAGACCGAGTACACCGCGGACTATTACCGGCAGGTGGGGGAGCGCTGCATCGTCAATTATTACCAGCGCCACGATCCCTTCGAGGACGGGGTGACCGTCGGGCTCGAGGAGAGGGTCCAGATGGCGCTCGACGAAGGGGGCCGGTACCTGATCCAGGGTTACATCGACCGCCTGGCGCGCGCCGGCCCGGAGGTTTATGAGATCCACGACTACAAGACATCGAGCAGCCTGCCGAGCGCCGCCGACCTCCGCAAGGACCGGCAGCTCACCCTTTACCGCATGGCCGTCGCGAAGAAGTTCCCCGGGGCGAAAGAGATCCGCCTTATCTGGCACTACCTGGCCTTCGACCAGGTCCTCGTCTCGGACCGGACCCCCGGGGAGATCGAAGGGCACCGCCGCAAGACCATCGAGCTGATCGACACCGTCGAGGCGGCCAAGGAGTATCCGCCGCACGAGAGCGCTCTCTGCCGCTGGTGCGAGTACCGCAACATCTGCCCGGTGCAGAAGCACCTCGTCAAGGCGGAGGCTCCGCCCCGGAACGAATCCCCGAAAGGGGAGGGGGCCGTCGTCGCGCCGTTCAAGGCGGAGCAGCTCGACCTGTTTTCCTAGTCGTCGAGTGTGATTGTGCGGGGCTCGCCCATCCCCAGGGACGAGAGCGGGGCGTCGAACTCCTTCGGGTTCCCCACCACCAGGACCACGAGCCGGCCGGGATCCATGTGCTTGCGGGCCGCGCGCAGGACGTCCTCGCGCGTCACCCTGGAGATGTTGTCCCGGTAGGTCTGGAGATAATCGGCGGGGTAGCCGTAGTACGCGTAGTAAAGATGGGTCCTCATGTACTGGCTGGTTCCCTCGACTGAGAACACGAACGAGTTGGTCTCGGCCTCCTTCGCCTGGCGGACCTCCTCGTCCGTGGGGCCCTCCTCGCGCAACTGCCTCACGATGTCGCGGATGACGCGGATCGACGCGACCGTCGAGCCGGCTTTCGTGGTGCAGGAGATGTCAAACAGGCCCCGGTCCGAGTCGATGCCGACACCGCCGCCGACGGAGTATGCGAGGCCGCGGGTCGAGCGGACTTCCTTCATGAGACGCGACGAGAAGCCCCCCTCGCCCAGGATAAAGGAGAGGATCTTCAGCGGAAACTTGTCGGGGTCGAAGCGGTTCACCCCCAGGTGGCCGATCTCGATGTTCGACTGGGTCAGCGGCCGCTCGATGAGGCGCACGCCGGGCGTGACGCGGTCCTCGATCTTCGCGGTCGCGGGGCGTTTCACTACAGCGTCCTTCCACGAGCCGAACAGGTCCTGGAGCAGACGCTTCATCGCCTTCGGCTCGAAATCGCCGGCGACCCCGACGACCATGTTCCCGGGGCGCAGGTAGTTCCGCTGGAAGTCGATCAGGTCCTGGCGGGTGATCCGGCCGATCGACGCGGCGCTCTCCAGCCGGGCCCACGGGCTGTCCTGCCCGTAGACCTGGAGGCGGAAGTTCAGGTCGGCGATCGTGCCGGGGTCGTCCCAGCGGCGCTTGATCGACTCGAGGACGCGCGCCCGCTCGATCTCGAGCCGCGTCTCATCGAACCGGGGCGCCCGGAGCATGCGCGACACGATGCGCAGCGCCTCGGGAAATCTCGCCTTGAGGGCCGAGACCGAGCCGCTCACCGAGTCGTTGCCGGCGCCCAGGCCGACCTGGGCGGGCATGAACTCCAGCGCCTCGTCGACCTGGTCGGGGGTCAACTCGTCCGTTCCGCCGGTGCGCAGCAGGTGGGTCGCAAGCTCCGCCAACCCGGCCTTGTCCGCCGGGTCGTCGATCGAGCCCGCCCGGGCGTAGAAGGACAGGTCGACGATGGGCAGCTCGTTGTCCCGGAAGAGGTAGGCGACGAGGCCGTTCGAGAGCGCGACCTTCTCCGGCTTCGGGAACGAGATCGAAAGTAGCGGGTAGCGCAGCGCGCGGGGATCGGTCACCGGCGGCGTTTCGCCCGGCACCCCGAGCAGCCCCAGCGCCGCCAGCAGCCCTGCCGCAGCCGCCCGCCTCAAGGTTTTGTCCCCCGGGCCGGCGCCGGCGCCGTGGCCTCCGCCGGCGCGCTTGCCGCAGGTCCGGCTTCACGCGGCACGGGCCAGGCTTCGCCGGACCGCCCCAGGATCGCGACCGTGCGGTTCGCCGCGCCAAAGGTCCGCCGGGCCACGTCCTGGATCCGCGCGGCCGTGACGGTCTTGATCGCCGCCTGCTCGGCCAGGAGCCGCTTCCAGTCGCCGGTGAGGATCTCGTACTGCGAAAGCTGCGAGGCCAGCCCGCCGTTGCTGCGCAGCGGGTAGAGCCGGGAGGCCTCGAACTGGTTGCGCACCTTCTGGAGCTCCTTGTCGCTCACCGGCTCCCCGGCCAGGCGCGCGAGCTCCTTGAGGATGCCGGCCTCCACTTCGCCAACGGTGTGCGGGGCCCGCGGCTCGGCGCCGATGATGAAAAGATTCGGATAGCGCTCTCCCGGCGCCTCGAACGAATAGACCTCCGACGCCACCTGGGTCTCGGTGATCAGGCTGCGAAACAGGCGCGACGTGCGCCCCGAGGTCAGGATCGCATCGATGAGACTGAAGACGATATCGTCCGGGTCGGGCCGGGTCGGCTTGTGGAAGGCGATCATCATCTGGGGCGATGAGTCGTACTCGACCAGGTTCCGGCGCTCGCCCCGCTGCTCCGGCTCGACCGTGACGACGCCGCCGGGGGGCGGGCCGGCCGGGAGTCCGCCGAAATAGCGGCGCAGGAGGTGCTCCGCCTCCGCGGGGTCGATATCGCCGACCAGGGCGCCCACGGCGTTGTTGGGAAGGTAGAAGACTTTGCGGAACGCCTCGGCCTCGGGCCTCGTCAGCCGCTGCAGATCGGACATCCACCCCGTTCCCTGGACGCGGTAGGGATGCGCCTCGAAGGACGCGAGGAGGAGCTGCTCGTAAAGCCGGCCGGTCGGCTGGTTGTCGATACGCAGGCGGCGCTCTTCCATGACCACGTCGCGCTCGGAGTAGAACTCGCGCAGCACGGGGTCGCGAAGCCGGGCCGACTCGAGGAGGCACCACAGCTCCAGGCGGTTCGACGGCAGGCTGACGTAGTAGGACGTGAGGTCGGAACTGGTCGAGGCGTTCAGCCCCTGCGCCCCGTTCGTGCTCAGGATCTCGCTCAGCTCGTCCTTCACGACCAGCTTCTGCTGGCGCTCGGTGAGCGATTTCACCTCGGCGCGCAGCGTCTCGAGGCGTTTCGCATCGGCCTCGGCGCCTCGATCGAGCTCGCGGTTGATCGCGGCGGCCGCGCGGTCCAGCGCGTCGAGGATCTCCGCCTCCGCGGCGGCGTCCCGCGTGCCGATCGTCGAGGTCCCCTTGAAGGCCATGTGCTCGAAGAGGTGCGCCAGCCCGGTCTCGCCCGAGCGGTCGTCGGCGCTTCCGACCTTGAAGCGCAGCACCGCGGAGAACACGGGGGCGGTCGGCCGCCTGACGACAAGGAACCGCATGCCGTTGTCGAGGGTCACGCGCACGACGCGGCTTTCGAGTTCCTGGGCGCGCGCCGGAGCGGAAAAGAGGAGGAAGACTGCGGCCAGGGCCACGGCGGCCGCCGCGCGGATGTGGCGCGGGATCACGGCACGCCCTTGACGATTGCCTCGCGCCTCTCCACGGAGGGGTCGACCTTCAGCCGGTTGTCCACCGAGCGCACGCCGCGCACCACCGCCGCCATCGTGCCCGCCTGCTGCCGCGCCAGGTGGAAGGGGACCTCGCCCTTGAGGGTGACGACCCCCTGGCTGGCGCTGACCTCGATGTCGCCCGCGTAGGTGAACTGGCGGAAATCGTCGAGATAGCCCACCACGGCCTTGACGAGCGACCGGTCGTCGGAGCCCGCGGGCGCATCGGCCGGCTGGAGGAGATTCACGATGTGGGTCACCCCCATGACCGTCCCGGCCGTCTCCTCGGCCCGCACGCGCGCCCGGAAGTCGGTGACGGTGCCCTTCAGGGTGACCGTGGCGTCCTGCACCGAAACTTCGAGGCCGTTCAGCCCGAGAGGTCCCGCCAGGCCGGTCAGGAGATCGCCGACGGCCTTCGCGAGCGTGTCGTCAGGGAGGTCGGCGCGGGTGACGGTCATCTGGTCGGTGACGTTGATGACACCGCGGATGGTCGCGGCCAGCGTCAGCGCGCGGCGCTTCAGTGCGTAGTTGCTGACGGAGCCCGAGTAAACGACCCCCCCGTTCACCAGGATCACCGAGAGCCCTTCCTTGCTCAGTTCGGGGTCGTGGCCGAGCATCTTGATGAGCTTCTCGCGCAGCGCGAAGTCGCCGGGACCCCCGACATTGCGGGTCGGCGCCGGCGGCGGATTCCCGGGGGCGGCGAGGCCGCCGCCCGCGGCGCACGCGGCAAGCGCGAAGACGAAGACTCCAGCCCGGGGTTCCATTTCGAGGCCGTATTCTGTCACAGGCGCAGCGACCGGCCAAGCGGTTCAGATCTGCCGTTCGCGGATCGTCTGGATCGCCGCGGCGATCTCCCCGAGGGTCGCCGTGTCGGCGGCGTGGGGCTTGTTCATCCGCCGCCAGACCGCCCGGCATTGCTCATAGGCCTGGCGCAGCGGTTCGCGCTCCTTCTCGGGGCCGACTTCGGAGGCCAGGCGAAGGCCCTTGAGCCCCTTGCGGACCTGGTCGCGGGCTGCCAGGGTCGCGCCCACCTCGATCAGGTCGGTCGAGACCCGCAGGGCGAACAGCGCCTGGCTCAAGGCCCCCGCGTAGCGCAACCCGTCGAGCGCGGTCCGGGCCGCGCGGGCCGCCGACTTTCCGCCGGCCATGTCGCGCCGCACCATGGCTGCGCGCCCGAGCGCCACCGCGCGCCGCGCCTCGTCCAGCCGCGCGGCCAGGACGGGCGCCAGGATCGCCGCCTCGAGGCCCGCGAACGCCGTGCGGAACGCGGCCGCATCGCCGGCGCCGGCCGCCGCGGCCGCGGTCCGGGCGGCGATCTCGACCTCCCGGGTTGGCGTGTAGTCGGAGACCGTGGGGAGAAGTTCGCGCACCTGCGCGACCGCGCGGGACGCCGACTCCATGTCCCCGGAGGCGGCACCGGCCCGGCCGGACTCGAGGGCCGCGACCAGGTCCTTGATGCGGCTCTCCTGCTCGAACCGGGCGACCTGCTCGTCCACGGCCCTAAGCAGCGTGCTCACGCGTCCCGGGTCGCGGCCCGAGAGGGCCCCTTCCGCCTTGCGGAGGTTCTTGTCGGCCTTGTCCAGGATGCCGCGCAGGTCGGACGGGGCCGCCCGCGGCGGCGGGGCGGCCCATGAGGGCGCGAGCCCGGCCGCGAGGGCCGCGATCGCAAGGAACGCGGCGGCCGCGCGGGTCTCAGTAGCCAAGATCATGGAGCCGCTCGTCGTCGATCCCGAAGTGATGGGCAATCTCGTGCAGCACGGTCTTGCGGACCTCATTGCGGATCTCCGCGTTGCTGCCGCAGATGGTTTCAATGTTCGCCTGGTAGATCGAGATCTTGTCGGGAAACGCCATGCCGTACCGCGAGTCGCGCTGCGTGAGCGGCAGCCCCTGGTAAAGCCCCAGGAGCAGCCCCCGGCCGCGCGCGTGGCGCCGCGCGTCGCGGGGCGAAGGGAGGTCCTC
>JANMQK010000254.1:0-10363 GCA_031370485.1 Acidobacteriota bacterium
GTCCCCGATGCTGTCGCTGTCACCGTCGGCCTGGTTGCCGTTGGCCACGAGCGGGCAATTGTCGTTGCCGCTTGCGATGCCGTCGAGATCCGGATCGTCGAACCATCCGACGTCCCGCAGCTGCGCCCGGGTCAGGTCGACGCCGTCGACCGCGTGCGGCAGATCGCTGTTGATCGCCGGCTCCATCAGCTGGTTCGGAAAGGCGATCGTGTCCCAGTGCGAAATCGTCGAGCCCTGCTGCACGGGGTTCGGCGTGTAGAGAAGCACCCGCCCGGAGGCGTCCGCCCCGGAGAGGATCGCGAGGTCGAGCAGCAGCGACCCGTTGACCCCGCTTCCGAGCTGCGCCTTGATCGTGTTGCCGTCGGCCAGGGTGATCCGCACCGAGGGGATCACGATCGTTGCGTCGGTCCCTCCCAGGCCGGTCGGAGGCCCTCCGGCCACGTTGTCCGCCACGAGGACCGCGATCGCCCCCGCGTTCTGCGCGTTCTTGACCTTGACGGTGAAGCCGCAGGTCCCCCGGTCGAGCAGCGCGATCTTGCCGTTGACGGCCGCGGCGTTCGTCAACGCCGAGCAGGCGTCGAAGGTGGTGGGGCCGGCGCCGTCGGCCGGATCAAGCGCCTGGACGACGTTTCCCGTGACCCCGCCCGCGGTGAGCGCCGGGCCGAAGGAAGCCGTGCCGACGGCGTAGTTCCCGGCGATCGCTCCGGGCGAGTTGACACGAAGGTTCGGAGTCCCCAGCGCAAGCGCGCCCGGGGCGCCCGAGGTGACGCTGCCGCCGTCCCACACGACCCGCCGGGGATTGATGGCGGAGGCCGTCCGCTCGCCATCCGTCATCTCGTTCCAGTGCTTGCCCGTCGAGGTGTCGAGGATTTTCCGGCCGTAGACGTCCGTCAGGCCGCTGATCTGCGATCCGTCCGTCACGGTGACGAACTGCGAGAAGCCCAGCCCGTGCGCGAACTCGTGCAGCAGGACGGTCACCAGATCGATCTGCGTGCCATGGTTGTTGTCGAGCCCCAGGTACCAGCCGATACCCGTCAGGCAGCCCGAGTTCCCGAGGTTCACGTTGAACCGGGCGCGGATGTCGCCGTTCGTGCAGACGCTTCCCGGACAGTCCCCGTTCGTCGTGCAGGGCGCCGCGTTGCTCAGGCAGGCCAGGTCGGGATTCAGCTGCGCGCCGGCCCGCTTGTTCGCCAGGGCCTGGTGGTACCAGGTGTCGGCGAACTCGGGGCCCGGGAAGGGCGCCACGGTGGAGCCGTCGAAATTCGCGAAGATGAACCTGGTCCCGGCGCTGCCGAGGACGGCCGTCGTGGCCGTGCAGGAGAGAGCCTCGAACGAGGATACGATCTGGATGGTGACGTTGCTGTCGAGCGCGGCGCCCCAGACGTCGGCCGCGAACTGGAACGCGATCAGCCGCTGCTGCCCGAGGGTCGTGCCCGGGTTGCCCCCCACGGGCGAGGCGGCCGTCGTGTCGTTGAAGCCGACGCCACTGGTGTTGGCGTTCACGATCGTGATGGTCGCCGCGGCCGAAGCCGGGGAAGCCGGGGTGAAGAGAACCCCCAGCGCGACGAGCATGGCGAGAGCCGGCGCGCCCGAAGCGAATGGTCCATGCGCGGATGGCCGGCGCGTGCAAGAAGCGTGCATGGATGCTCGGCGCATGGTCTACTCCTTCCCTGCCGCGTTCTTCGCGGGCCTGGGCGCCGGAGCCTTGGCCGCCGCATCCCTGGCATGACCTTCGGCCGGGCCGCCCTGCAGGAAGGCCTCGGCGCTCTGCGGATCCGACACGCAGCCGAGCGCGATCGACCCGTCGGGATTCACCCGGGCGACGGAGACGTTCTGGAAACGATCCTCCAGGTTAACCGACATCATGCCGTTGAAATGATGGACGACGACGAGCCCCTCCGCCGACTGGCTCACCATCTCCTCGAACCCGGCGGCAAGCTGCCGGGCCTCCTCGGGAGTCGGCCGCTTCAGTTTTCCCGTGGCGGGGTCGATGGTGACGATCACGCCGGCGACCGACCGCGAGATCTCCCGCGGGCCGGCGGGCTTCTGCGCCATGTCCGTCTGCTTCGCGGCGTCTTCCTTGGCCGCCGCCGCATGCACGAGCCCCTGGAGGCTGAAAGTCAATACGACCACCACGGCCAAAAAGTCCCGAAAACGCAGAGCGACACATCTCCCTTCACTGTTGGCTTGAGTCATCTCATGTTCTCCCTTCTATCAAGAATGCGTCTGGGGAGTTAGAAGGGTACGACACGATGGGGCTCATGTCGAGCCTCGATGTCATCTGTTCGGCCTCCGGCGACTCGCGGCTCTGGACGGGGACAGGGCCTGGGCCGTCAACTCGCTGACGCCTGAAACGACGGCTAAACATTCTGGAACTCCCCTTTCCCGGGACCTATCTTGAGGAAGGCCGCGCGGTGCGGTCATCGGATTGACTTCGTCTCGCGCGAGGAGGGAATGGGCATGACCATGAAGGGGCTGAAGTCACTGTCGGTCGTTGCGCTGCTGTCGCTTGCCGCGGCACCCGGGTCCGCCTTCGCCAAGTCGGCCCAGAAGATCCGCGATGAGAGGTCCGCGGAGATCCCGGTCTGCTCGAAGAAGCTCGGCTCCATCTCCGTGGTGGAGCCCGAGACGAACTGGTGGCGGGAGGCGGGCCTCGGCTCGCCGGAGGCGTTGATCAAGGTATTCGTCAGCAAATCGCACTGCTTCACCCTCGTCGATCGCGGCAAGGGGATGCAGGCCATGCAGGCGGAGCGGTCACTGGCGGCCAGCGGCGACCTTCGCGGCGGCTCGAACGTCGGCCAGGGACAGATCAAGGCCGCGGACTATGTCCTGGTGCCCGATCTGATCTCCTCGAACAACCAGGCCGGAGGCCACCGGATCGGCGGCCTCCTCGGCGGCCTCGTGGGCGGCGGCAAGGCCGGAGTGATCCTCGGCGGCATCAACACCAAGAAGAAAACGGCCGACGTGGTTCTGACCGTCACCGACGTGAGGTCATCGGAGCAGGTGGCTACCGTCGAAGGCCATGCCAAGAAGACCGACCTCGGATGGGGGGCCAAGGGCGCCCTGTTCTCCGGGGGTGGGTTTGGCAGCGCCGGCGCCGACGGCTACTCGAACACCGAGATCGGCCAGGTCATCACGCTGGCGTACCTGCAGGCGTATACCGACATGGTCGATCAGCTGGGTGGCCTGCCCGACGACGCCTCAGCCGCCAGCGCGGCGCAGGCGGTGACCATGACCCGGCCGGGCCGCATGTACGCGACCCCGGACACCAGCGGCCAGGTCGTTAAATCTCTCGACCCCGGCACGATGCTCTACCCCACCGGCGAGAAGCGGGACGTCCTATGGGAGGTCACCGACGAGCTGGGCGCCAAGGGCTGGGTCTCCTCCCTGCTCTTCCAACTGGCCAGGTAGCGTCACCGTTCGCAATCGGCGCCTTTCCCTGAGATGCCGGCGCCGCGAAGCCTCGACGAGCGGGCTCCAGAGCGCATGCGTCAGGCGGTGCCGGATCAGGAAGGGCCATAGGCGGTTCGACCTCTTGTACAGGTAGCTCATGCCGAGGTACGGAAGGACCGCGGCGAGCCGCTCCGGCCGGCGCCGCCAGATCGATCGGTGCGAGAAGACGCGCCGGTAGGCCCACGAGTACCCCTCCTCCAATTCCGCCGGGCTCATGAGCCGCGGGCGGAAGACGACATGGGATGTGTCGTAAAGATCCCAGTCACGGTGCAGCAGGCGTCCTTCGCTCTCCAGTTGGCGGAATAGAGGCGTGCCGGGGTAGGGCGTCAGGATGTGGAAGGTGGCGCACTCCAGCCGGTTCGACTCGATCCACTCCACCGTGCGCTGGAACACCTCAGGCCCGTCATGATCGAACCCGAACACGAAGCTGCCGTTCACCTGGATGCCGTAACGGTGCAGGATCGCCACCCGGCGGGCGTAGTCCTCGGGACGGGGGGACTTCTTGCGCGCGTCGGCCAGGTTCTCGCCCGTGAGCGACTCGAACCCGATGAACACTCCCGAGCACCCACCGAGCGCCATGTCGCGGACCAGGCCGGGGTCGTCGGTGACGTCGAGGGTCACGGCGGCGCTCCAGATTTTCCCGGTCTTCCCGAGGGCGCGTGACAGCTCACGCAGGTACGCGGGACGCGAGCCGAGGTTGTTGTCGATGAAAACTCCGTACGGCTCGCCCGTCCCCTCGAACTGCGCCACGACGTCCGCGGCCGCGCGCACCTGGTACGGCATCTTCAGCCCGTCGGTCGCGAGGTAGCAGAACCCGCAGCGGTTGTGGCAGCCGCGCGTGGCGATAAGACTCGCCGTCGTCAGGAAGTCACCGCGCGGCAGGATGCTCCGGAGAGGCCGCGGCTCGCCGTCATACTCCCCGTATTCGCTTCGCACGTAGCTTCCCTCGTAGCGCGGCCCTAGCCGCCCCGCCTTGAAGTCGCGCAGGATGCGGGGCCATAGCTGCACCCCCTCCCCCAGCGCCAGGGCGTCCGCGTGGGATGCGCACTCGTCCGGGCACGACAGCACGTGAAGTCCGCCCAGTACGACGGCGGCGCCCCGCGCCCTGAACCAGTCGGCCAGTGCGAAGGCGCGCCGGGCGAACGTCAGGTGAACCGTGATTCCGACGACCGTGGGGAAGGGCTCCACGGGGGGAGGCCCCTGGAGCAGGTTCTCGTCCCAGTACCTGACTTCCCAGTCGGGCGGGGTCGCCGCCGCGATCGAGGTCAGGGCCAGGGTCGGCGTCAGAACATGCTTGCCGAAGCTGGCGTGCGGGTCCTTCGGATAGAACGGATTGATCAGGAGCGCATGACGCCGGGTCGGTGGGGACGTCCGCAGGGATGGGTCGAGCGCCGGCGGTTGACGCATCGCGCGCGGGAGATAGAGCCGCTTGGGCACCCCGGTTCCCTCCGAGCGCTCATCATAGGGCAGGAGGGGGCCATGCTGAAATGGGGGGGGCCACGCTCGCCTTGTCCCCGTGCTATCGTGGATCAATCTCGGGGAAAGCAACGATGGTCAAGTTCCTTCTCTGGTGCACCCTGCTCGTGCTCTGCTGGCCGCTGGCCCTTCTGGCGCTTGTCCTCTACCCCCTCGTCTGGCTCGTGCTTCTGCCCTTTCGCATCGTCGGCATCGCGGTGTCCGGCGCGCTCGAATTCGTATGGGCCTTGGTGACCCTGCCCGCGCGCCTTGTACGGAGCGTGGGCCGCGCCTGACGGGTCACGCCGCGTTCGGCCGCGCGCCGCCCACGAGACTCGAGGGGTGATAGAATCGCCGCAACCGCCACAGAGTGACGGGGATTGAGACGACGGGGTCCCATGAAGCGCCGCCTGCTCGCGTTGTTGATCGCATTGGCCATCTTCTTTGTTCCGCCGGCCTCGGCGGCCACCTGCACGACGACTCCCTGGCCCGGGATCGCGGGCGTGCCGCCCCTGACCGACTTCCCTCCCGGGTACCTCTACCTGGGGGTCCACGAGGGTTACCTGTACGACGGTTCGAACCAGGCGCCGTCCGACCACGATGCCGCCGGCCGGACCTTCGCGGCGAGCATCCAGCCGCGCGACCTCTCCGGGAACGTCTGCACGACACCGGGACCCGGCTGCAGAATCGTGTTTCTCTCCATCGGCTTCTCGAACAACACGATCGAGTTCTGCGGCGGCCAGGGAATCGGCGGCGATCTGGAGGCCCCGGCGGCGACGCAATGCCCCCTTCCCACGGCCGCCATCCCATACCTGCAGGCCGAGTCGTTCATTCATCAGGCCCTCGTCGATCCGGACGTGAACCATTCCACGGTGGTCCTGGTGGACGGCGCCCAGGGGGGCGCGACACTCGCGGCGTGGGACCCGACGGTCTCGGGGACGACGCAGTACGACCGGGTGCGCAATCAAATCCTCACACCGTCCAATCTCAGCGCCGCCCAGGTGCAGTCGGTCTGGGTCAAGACCGCCAATGCCTCCCCCACGGTCTCTCTCGCCACCGGGGGCCCCGGCAATCCCGCGGACGCGATCATCGCCGAACGGCACCTCGGCAACATCGTGCGGGCCATCAGGACCCAGTACCCGAACGCGCAGCAGGTGTTCATCAGCCCCCGGATCTACGCCGGGTACGCGAACACCGCGAGTCCTCCGAACCTTCTCAATCCGGAGCCTTACGCGTACGAGATCGGGTTCTCGATCAAATGGCTCGTCAGGTCCCAGATCGAGCAGGTCCGGGGAAGCGCTCCGGCCCCGGACGCCGGCGACCTGGACTACCGGACCGGGGCCGCACCATGGGTCGCCTGGGGGCCCTACCTCTGGGCCAACGGGGCGACCCCGCGCGCCGACGGCCTCGTCTGGCTGAACAGCGACTTCCGCTACCCCAACTCCTCGGGCACCGCGGTCAACGAATGCACCCATCCGAGCGTGCATGCCGAAGAGAAGGTCGCCTCCATGCTGCTGCAGTTTATGAAGACGACACCCTACACGGCCTGGTTCCTCGCTCCTCCGGGGACCTGCGACATCGCGCCGGGCTCCCTGCGGATCGCGGTGGACGAGCAGACGATTTCGTGGAGCAGCAGCTTCCCTGCGGGGCCGTTCGACCTGGCCCGCGGCGACATCAGGGCCCTGCATTCGTTGGGAGGCGATTTCGGAGCGTCGCAATGTTTCCGCAACAACCTGACCGCAACCTCCGTCGCCGATCCGGCGACTCCACCGCGCACCGCGGGCGCCTACTACCTCGTCCGCTGCGACGGTGGCACCTGGAACGACGGCACGCAGCAGGGGGACCGCGACGCCACCCTCACCGCCTGCCCGTGATGCTTTAGGCGGGCCCGGCGGGGAGACGATCCCGGGACGTTTCCTGGCTTACACGACGAACGGCACGAACCTCTTGGTCCGCCGCATGTAGGACATGTAAGGCTCGCCCAGCGTCGCCACAAGCGCCCGCTCCTCGACCGTGACACGGTAGGCATAGACGGCCACCGTGGAGATTGCGAGCGCCAGGACGCTCAGCCAGTTGGTAAGTGTCAGTCCCATGCCGATAAACATCAACATGCCCGCCGTGTAGGAAGGGTGGCGAACCAGGCGGTACGCGCCGCGCTGGACCACGGCCTGGTCCTGCCGCACCGTCACCGTCCCCGTGAAACTCCGGCCGAGCATCCGGAAGCAGTGACGCCGGAGTGTCGTTCCGGCCAGCATCAGCACGATCCCTGCCCAGAAGACCAGGACCCTGTGCTGCAGCATCGTCGCGCGGGGCGCCAGGAACGCGAAGAGAAAGCCGAGCAGCATGCCGGACTGCGACCCGAACATGATGACTTGAAGCGACCCGGCATCCTGCGCCGTCCTGGCCGCGGGGGCACTCGGACGGACGATCCGCCACTCCGAGACCCCGATCCAGAAGAAGATGCCCCAGAAGATCAGGGCATACGGCCACACGACGATCAACGGCGTCATGGCTCAACCGGGATCGGCAGCTTCGCAGCCGGCCTGGGATCTATCATCGCCCGAAGTCCCCGGGACGCGAAGATTATCCGGCGCGATCCTACCACTCCTCCCCTCGATGACAGCCCGCTCACATTTCCTGAGTTTCTCCGCTCGGAAAGGAGGCCTTGACGAGGGTTCCCGAATTGGTGATAGATTTCGTAGATGTCCATGGAACGGTTGCTGAAGGATACCGCCGGGCGCGCGTGGCGTTACCGGCAAGGCTTGTCCGACCGGAAGGTCGCGCCGACGCAGGAAGCGATTCAAGGTCTATCCCGCCTGGACGAAGCGCTCCCGGAACAGCCCACCGACGCCGAGAGCGTGATTGACCTTCTGGACACGGTCGGCTCGCCGGCGACCATGGCATCGGCGGGTGGACGCTTTTTCGGATTCGTCGTCGGCGGTTCGCTTCCGGCCGCGGTGGCGGCGAACTGGCTGGCGGGTGCGTGGGACCAGAACGCGGGCATCGTTGTTCTTTCGCCGATCGCCGCGAAACTGGAAGAGGTCGCCATGCGCTGGATGCTCGAGGTGCTGGGCCTGCCACCGGAGTGCGGGGTGGGCTACGTCACCTGCGCGACGCAGGCGAATTTCTCGGGCCTGGCGGCGGCCCGTCACGCGCTTCTTGCCAGGAGAGGATGGGACGCCGAAAAGCAGGGGCTGTTCGGGGCGCCTCCGATCACGGTGGTGGTCGGCGATGAGGTCCACGTCAGCGTGCTCAAGGCGCTGTCGCTGGTCGGACTGGGGCGCGAGCGTGTGGTCCGGGTTCCGGTGGACGGACAGGGCAGGATGCGTGCCGATGCGCTGCCACCACTCGACGACGGCACCATCGTCTGTATTCAGGCAGGCAACGTCAATACGGGCGCCTTCGACCCCGCCGGGGAGATCATCCGGCAGGCGAAAGCGGCGAAGGCGTGGGTGCACGTGGACGGCGCGTTCGGGCTCTGGACGGCGGCCGCGCCCGCCCGCGCGCACCTGGCGAAGGACTTCGCCGGCGCCGATTCGTGGGCGACCGACGCGCACAAGTGGCTCAATGTGCCCTACGACAGCGGAATTGTCTTCGTGAGGACGGCCGAACACCTGCACGCGGCAATGGCCGTGAACGCTCCGTATCTTGTGATCGGGGAGACCCGCGAGCCGGAGCACTACACGCCCGACTTTTCGCGCCGGGCGCGGGGTGTTGAAGTGTGGGCGGCCCTCCGTTCGCTGGGGCGGCAGGGACTGGCCGAACTGATCGAGCGCACCTGCCGTCATGCGACACGCTTCGCCGAAGGACTGCGTGACGCGGGTCACGAAATCCTCAACGATGTGGTCATCAATCAGGTCCTCGTGTCGTTTGGTGACGATGAGACGACCCGCCGTGTGATCGCGGCGATACAGGCGGAGGGCACCTGTTGGGCGGGCGCGACCGTATGGCAGGGACGCACGGCGATGCGGATCAGCATCTCGTCCTGGGCGACCACCGCCGGAGACGTGGAGCAAAGCCTCGAGGCGATGATCCGGGTGGCGGCGGCCACCCGCCCCTCGACGCAACGAAGTGACTAGCCAGCCCACGATGGGCAGGGGGAGGAGTTCATGACGGCCGACATTGAGGTGAGCAAGGTGACCGGTGTTTTGCTCGTGGGGGGCTGGATCAAGGTGCCCGACGGGTCCTTCAAAATACATGACTCCGTCGTTCGATTTCGGGTCGGTAACAAAGAGACCGGAATGTTGGGCTCGTCTGGCGCGTCGATCCAGGCGGCCACCTGGTCAATGGACGGGAATGAGATGGCCGCCTGTCCCCTCTCGTCGGTCCTGGCAGTGACGTATCGGTGATTCCGTGGTGAGACCAACCCGGGCTGATTCACAGCCCCGTGACGGATCCCAGCCGGCCGCGCAACCCCTCAATGACGTCAACGACCGGCCCGCCGGAGAAATCCGCCGGCGGTGGAGCCTCCTCCCACCGGCCTCCCGGCGCGTAGATCAACACCTGGTCCCAGACGACGCTCTCGGGGGTCGAGGTCTCGGCCCCCGCCGCGCCCTGGGTCATCAAGCGTGAAAGGGCGAGCGACGGATCCCAGAACTGGGCCACGCGCGGGTCCGGGATCCGGGACAGGACCCCGTTGGTCGGCGGCGCAACGTCCGTGACGATCACGGGCTCCCACACGACGAACACACGCAGGCTTTTCTCCGGTGACGCCGCCAGCACCTCTTCCAGTGCGGAGACCCCCCGCACGCAGACCGGTCAGGTAGGCGACAACATCGCGATCACCCGGGTCCTGTCCGCGAACCGATTGAATTCGTCCCGGAGCTCATGAAGGTTCCCGGATCGCAGATCGACGAGCGATGGCTGCCCCGGCGGCACATTCCGCGGCGCAAACAGATGGATCCCGGCGGCGGACACAACCAGCAAGAGTCCGATCCCCGCCAGCAGTGTCCACTTCCGCACGCTCATCTGCTTATCTCGCCCGCGCGCCGTTGGGCTTCCCCCGTTCTCGTGGACGGTTAAGTAACGCTGCATGAGTCCTTCGCTCGTACTCTGCCGGACTGATCTGCCCCAGCGTCGAATTCCGGCGCCGCGCTCCAAGGGGACGCGCTCACCATATGCCCGGTGACGGCTCGCCGGTCGATCAGGTCCCTCCGTTACCCAGCACCCTGGCGATCGCCGTGATGGTATTCCAGTTGCGCGTGGTGACCGGGACCCCAAAGAGCCGGTCGAACGCGCCGAGGTAGCTGATGACCTTCATGTGGCGCCGGTACACGCCGAAGACGAACCGGTTGTCCCTCGCGAGGATCTTCAGCAGCCACTTGCCGCTGGAAGGAAAGACCATGGGCGTCGACGTCGCCGAGCGGGGGTGTTTGGACAGTACGCTCACGAAGCGGACGATGTCGGGTCGCACGGGCTGGTCCGCGAAATGATTCTGAGACATCAGCCTGACAAT
>JANMQK010000263.1:0-4026 GCA_031370485.1 Acidobacteriota bacterium
TCGTGTCCTCGCGCGAGGCGATCTGGGGCCTGCTCGCGGACCCGGTGAAGTTCGCGACTTTTCAAGGCTGAACGGGAGAGCATCCATGAACAAACTCACTGTGACACTGGCTCACTTGCTTGTCGTGGCGGCGTTCCTCGCTGTGCCGTCGTTTGCCGACGACGACGAGGCGCTCAAGAAGGACCTGACGGCGGTGATCGCGCTTCAAGGATTGCCGTGCGGCCAGGTCGTCGCCTTCAAGGTGTTGGCCGAGAACGACTACGCCGCGTCCTGCAAGGACAAGAACAAGTATCGCGTCTACCTGAACGCCGCGGGGCGGGTGGTTGTCGAGAAGCAGAAGTAGGCGTTAGCGCGTCCCTTCGGACGGGGACGGGGTGCTAAAGAATCGCTTGCGCACTTCAGTTGACGGATGGACGTAGTTCGCCATAACCTCGTCCGCCTTGATCTACATGTGTGTTGCGCCCGACAAGGGCTGTTCTGTCCACCTGGGAAGGAGAGCATCATCATGAGCGAGGTGATCGCAACCGGCAAGGAGGCGCCGCGGTTCAGCCTCCCCGACCATCTGGGTCGGACCATCACGCTGGAGCAGTTCTCCGGCAAGCGCAACGTCATGCTGTTGTTCTACCCGTTGGATTTCACCCCCACCTGAACGCAGGAAGTGCCGGCCGTGGAGAAGCTTCTGGCTCGCTTCCGGTCGGCTCACACCCAGGTCCTGGGTGTCAGCGTTGACAGTGTCTACTCCCACGCCAACTGGGCCCAGAGCATGGGGGGGGTCTCTTTTCCCTTGCTGTCCGATTTCCACCCCAAGGGGGCGATGGCAACCGCTTACGGAACCTATCTCGCCGACAAGGGGATCACCGACCGGGCGACCGTCATCATCGATGCCGGCGGGATCGTGCGCCACGCGTCGTCGGTGACCCCCTCCGGGCAGCGCAATATCGAGGAGCTGGCGGCGCTGTGCGAGTCGGTTGACAAGCAGCATGGCGGCGGTTTGAAAGGCTTTTCGATTCCGCCGGGAATCGCGGCGGGAGCGACCCTGTACGTCAAGAGCCACTGCGGGGCGTCGCGTGCCGCCATGCTGGCGCGACACAATCTCCATCTCGACACACGGCTCACGGTGCGCAACGTCACCGAGGATGTCGCGGCGCGCGGCGAGCTGCAGAAGATCGCCGGCAAGGATCAGGCCCCCTGCCTGGTGATCGATGGCAATCCGATCCACGAGAGCAAGGTGATCATCCAGCATCTGGTGAGCGCCGCCACCGACATCCCGGGGTAACAACGCAGGTGCGCAGCTACGACGTTCTGGTCCTCGGCGGCGGCACGGCGGGAAGCGCCGCCGCCGAGGCCGCCCACCTCGCCGGCGCCCGGGTTGCCATGTTCAACGATGGTGAGCTGGGAGGCCTCTGCATCCTGCGCGGCTGCATGCCGACCAAGACCCTTCTCCACGCCGCCCATCTCGCGCATCAGTCCGGACACTCGACCACGCCGGGCATCCGCCCCCTGGGCGCCACGGTCGATTTCGCCGCCGTGATGGCGAACAAGGACGCCAAGGTCGAGCGCTTCAAGCGGGCCAAAATCCACGGCATCCAGCGGGCCGGATACGAGGTGATCGATGCGCGCGCCCGCTTCACCGGCCCCGACACCGTCGAGGCGGGGGGCGAGACCTACCGCTTCACCCGGGGCGCCGTGATCGCCACCGGTTCGACGCCGTCGATCCCGCCAATCCCGGGTCTCGACGACGTGCCGTACATGACCAGCGATGACGTCATGCGCCTCACGGAGCGCCCCGATGCGATCGTGGCGATCGGGTCGGGGGCCGTGGGGCTGGAGCTGTGCCAGTTCTTCGCCCGTCTCGGGACCCGGGTCACCCTGGTGAGCCGGCGGCGGGTGTGCGAGAAGATCGACCCGCTCCTGGCCGACGAGATGGAGACGGTCCTTGGCGACGAGCCGAATTTCGAGCTGATCCAGCCGGCCCGGCCGATGCGGGTCGGCCGGCAGGATGGCCAGGTGGCGTTCGACCTGGAGGGAGGGCGGCGGATCGTCGCCGATGCCCTGCTGCTCGCCACCGGGCGGAGCGCGCTGCTGGAAGGGCTGGGGCTCGCCGCCGCCGGGGTCGAGGTCCGGGATGGGCGGGTCGTGTGCGGCGACGAGATGCAGACCAGCAACCGGCGGATATTCGTCGCCGGCGATGCCACCGGGGAGGAGCTGATCCTGCATGTCGCCAGCCAGGAAGGGCGCGTGGCCGGGCAGAACGCGGCGGCGGAGATGTGCGCCGCGCGCGTCGATCGCCGGCTGTCGATGCAGGTTGTGTTCACCGATCCTCCGCTGGCGACCCTCGGCCTGGCCGAGGCGCAGGCCGCGCGACAGGGTCGGGCGGTCGTCACGTCACAGATCCGCTTCCCGGAAACCGGCCGCGCCATCACCCAGGATGTGCGACACGGAGTGTGCAAGCTCGTCGCCGATGTCGACCGCGGCGAGATCCTGGGGGCGCAGATCCTCGGTCCGCGCGCCGATGACCTGATTCACACGCTGGCCGCCGTGATGCAGCATCACGGCACGGCCGCCGACATGCTGTCGATGCCGTGGTATCACCCCACTCTGAGCGAAGTGTTCCTGTCGCTCGCCAGGGGGATCGAGAACACCCGCCGCGGGAACGCACACGATGGTGCGGCCTGAGTCGGGATCGGCCCCCCGCGATCCGGCCGGTGTTGCGCCAGACCTTCCCGCCTGGCGCCTGCTGGGCGCAGAGGGGGTTCACCCGGAGGGCCCTGCACCGAGAGGTAGTCTCTCGGCCAAGGCAAGTCCGTCACTTCATGCGCGTCGTGGTTCCGGGGAGACTGGTTCCTCGAGATACACGGCGCCGTCCCGTTCCGCGCACGCGTAGGTCCTGAGGGCCAGCCCGCACCCCGAAGCCCCGTCCCGAAAACGGAACATCACGCCGTGACCGGGACAGCGGATCGACTCGCCGTCGCTGTAGCCGTCTTCCAGCCGGTATCCTTCGTGCGGGCAGCGCGCGGGGAGGGCCACGGGCCACCTGGCGGTCCGGAAGACGACGAGATCACGGTCGCGCAGCTTCACCACCACCCGGTCGCTCGTCTCGAGCATCTTTCCCGGGAACAGCCGGATCCCCCGATCGGCGCCGCCGCTTTCGACCTGGACCATGTTGCCTTCCGGCGCGGGCCAGGGGGTTCCCCGCGGCTCGGCCCACAATTCGTACCCGTCATCACGGGGATCCCAGAGCGTGCGGAAGTCCTCCCGGTCGAGCGCCGAGGCCGCGTGAAAGAGGCCGCGGAGCATCGATTCCGCCGTCGGGCGGTAGAACTTCGGCGTCGCTGTTCGGAGCGTTCGTCCGCCGCAACTGCGAGAAAAACTCCAGCAGGAATGTCGCACCGGCGCCGCCGAGGGTGACCACGAGGCAATCGAGGACAGGTTTCATCGCTCAGGCGCGAGGGAGGATATCAGGATCCTCCCGGGGAAGTCACGGCCACATTGCGCAGCGCGGCCCGCGCGGTGCGGCGCGCCCCCGTCGCCCGCAAGCGCAGTTTGAGTTTCCTATGCGCCGCGACGAGGTATAGAGTTCCGTGTGTTGAAGAAACCACCTGACATGCCGCCGGTGTACACTCGGCGCCCGCGATACCCGGGCAAGAACCCGCGCGGGTTCCACGACAAGTACAAAGAGCTGAACCCCGAGCGGTACCCCTCGGAAGTGCAGAAGGCGCTCGCGTCCGGCAAGACGCCGGCGGGCATGCATCGGCCGATCATGCTGGAGGAAGTCCTTCGCTGCCTTCGACCGAGGGCCGGTGACGTCGCGGTGGACTGCACGCTCGGTGGCGGTGGTCATGCGCGAGCGATCCTGGAACGCGTGCAGCCCGGCGGACGACTGATCGGACTCGACGTCGACCCGCTCGAATTGCCACGCGCGGAAGCACATCTCCGTGCGGCCGGCTTCGGCCCCGAGATGTTCGTCGCGCACCGCGGGAACTTCGCGGGCCTGCCGCAGGTCCTCGCCACCGAGGGACTCGCGAC
>JANMQK010000274.1:0-2659 GCA_031370485.1 Acidobacteriota bacterium
CGACCTCGTTCGCACCTTCGACGCCGTGCCGCTCACCCCAGTGCCGCTCGCCGACGCGCCCCGGTGAGTTGCGTCTTCATTCCTCCCCGGCGGCAAACGTAGCGTTCGGCTCAGTGTGCCAGGGAGGGTCGGGCGGAAGGCTCGTCGCGATCGTTTGCGAAAACCGACCCAGACGCGACATGTAGAAGTGATCCTGATTGTCCTTGCGAACCGACCCGCGCTCGGAGAGCCCGTAGGCGTCCACACGGACCGACGAGGAGGGATGTCCTGACCAGGTCGTCGTGCGGCCGAGCGCCGTGGCGCGCAACGGCGGCGGGATGGTGTCGTCCAGATCGGACATGCGGCGAGGCTACCACGACGGCTTCGGCAAAAAAAAGGGCGGCCCGAAGTCCGCCCCGACGTTTTCACGCCGCGAAAGCCCAACAGGCATAGTCAAGATGGAACGACCGGCTCCGATTCGCAGTTTTCGTAGGTTACGCTGCGAATCGGTTAAACCCGTAGCGCAGAGCTACATGCGAAAGGAGCCGGTCATGAAGAAGGATACCCGACACGTGGGCCTGGATGTGCACGCGGATTCGATTGTCGTGGCTGTGGCCGAGGCGGATGGTTCGGTGCGGTCTTTGGGGGTGTTACCCAACAAGCCTGAATGCGTGCAGCGGTTGGTGAAGAAGCTCGGGCCTATCGGGGCGCTGAGGGTGTGCTACGAGGCCGGCCCCACGGGCTACGTCCTGTACTGGCAGCTGACGAAGATGGGGATCCACTGCGACGTGGTCGCCCCGACGCTGATCCCCGTGAAGGCCGGTGACCGGGTGAAGACCGATCGCCGGGATGCGATCAAGCTGGCGCGGAGTTACCGGAGCGGGGATCTGACGCCGGTGTGGGTGCCGGACGCGGCCCACGAGGCGTTGCGCGACCTGGTCCGAGCTCGGGAGGCGGCGAAGAAGGATCAGCTCCGTGCCCGGCACCGGTTACAGAAGTTCCTGCTTCGGCATGGACGTCGAGCCCCCGAGACGATCCGGGCGTGGACGGAGGGACATCTCAAGTGGGTGCGCTACCAGGTGCGATTCGAGGCCCCGGCTCAGGAAGCCGTGCGGGCCGACTACGTGGCTGAGGTGGACCACGCGCGAGAGCGGGTGCGGCGTTTGGAGCGATCGATCGATGAAGCCATCGTGGCCGCACCTGCGGCGATCCGCGACGTGGTCTCTGCCCTCCAAGCGCTCCGCGGGATCGCGAAGGTGTCCGCCGTGAGTATCGTCGCCGAGGTGGGCCAGTTGTCCCGCTTCGCACGCCCCCGACAGCTCATGGGCTACAGCGGTACGGTTTCCCGCGAGGACTCGAGTGGCAGCAGGGTCCGGCGAGGAGCCATCACCAAGACCGGCAACGCGCACCTGCGACGAATCGTCGGCGAGGCGGCCTGGGCCTACCGGTACAAGCCTGCCGTCCAAGGAGCCCTCCGGAAGCGCCAGGAGGGATTACCTGAACCGGTGAAAGAAATCGCCTGGAAGGCTCAGCATCGGCTCCACATGCGCTATCGGCGGTTGCTGGGCAAGGGAAAGCCGAAACAACAGGTCGTCACCGCGGTCGCCCGGGAGTTGCTCGGATTCATCTGGGCGATCGGGGTCCACGTTGAACAAGCCCAAGCTTCAGTGACGAATCGTAAACGGCCGGCTGCCTGATCGCGAAGAGAAGAGAGGAGAGGCTTTGTCCGAGACGGAACGGGTGGCGGTCGAGGGGCGCACGGAAAGGAGAATCCTCGTCGATTCTATGCGACAGGCCCTAGGCCCAACTCGCGCCCATAGTCCGAGGCAGCTCCCGACGGATCACGACCATGACGGCGCACCCCTCAGGGGTCGATCCGCGAATATCAGAGTGATCAACCGTCGATACAGCCGCTTCGACCGCCACCCGTTCCGTCTCGGATCGGAATCGAACGGAGGAGTCGCCAGATAGCGCATGGACTTGACGGGTCGTTCCATATCAGAATCGTCGGCCGTAGGCTTGGGGGCGAACCCCGACGGAGGCTCGGATGTCGGTCACGGTCGACGTGGTTTACGAGGGCGACCTCGAATGCACTCTGACGCACGGCCCCTCCGGGGACCGGATGAGGACCGATGCGCCGGTCGACAATCGAGGACGAGGGGCGCACTTCTCCCCGACCGATCTTGTCGGCGCGGCGATGGGCTCGTGCACGCTCACGGTGATGGGGATCGTCGCCCGCGATCGCGGGTGGGACATGAAGGGCGCGACGGCTCGGGTCGTCAAAGACATGGGGGCGGAGCCGCGCCGCCACATCGCCAAGCTCACCCTCGACATCAACCTACCTGCCGGCCTCGACGAGAAGGCGCGCACGTCCCTCGAGCGAACCGCGCGCACGTGCCCGGTCCAGGCGTCGATGGGCGAACTGACCGAAGTCGTGCTGACGTTTCACTACGTTTAGAGTTTGGCGTCCCCAACGGGATTCGAACCCGTGTCGCCACCTTGAAAGGGTGGTGTCCTAGGCCAGGCTAGACGATGGGGACGTGACCGACGCTCGGAACCGGCGACGCAGTGTACCGGATCAAATTGCCGGGTTCAACCGAGAGGCCGGCGCGGGGCAGCGGCGGCTCGCGGATTGGTGAGCCGTGCTGGATTTGAACCAGCGACCCTCAGCTTAAAAGGC
>JANMQK010000276.1:0-13599 GCA_031370485.1 Acidobacteriota bacterium
GACCCCTCCGGCTCTTCCCGGAGGCGGCAGCTTCCCGGTCGAGCTCGTCATCGGATCGACCGCCGAGCCCGCGCAACTTGCCGAGCACGCCAGCCAGATCGTGCAAAAGGCGATTGCGAGCGGGATGTTCATCTACGCCGATTCGGACCTGAAGTTCGATCAGCCCCAGACCGAGGTCGTCTTCAACCGCGACCTGCTGCGTTCCCAGGGCGTCGACCTGAGCGAGGCGGGGGCGGACCTCTCGACCCTTCTCGGCGGCAACTACGTCAACCGTTTCAGCATCCAGGGACGCAGCTACAAGGTCATCCCCCAGGCGAAGCGGTCGGATCGCCTGACGCCGGACCAGCTGCGCAGCATGCACATTACAGGACCCGGCGGCCGCCTCGTGCCGCTCTCGACCTTCGCGACGCTCAGGACCTCGACCGAGCCCCGCGAGCTCAAGCGGTTCCAACAACTGAACGCCGTGCAGATCCAGGGGGTCATCCCCCCCGGCGTCTCGCTCGACGCGGCGCTGCGGTTTCTCGAGGACGAGTCCAGGCGATCGCTGCCCCAGGGCTACACGATCGACTACGCGGGCGAGTCGCGGCAGCTCCGCACGGAAGGAAGCAAGTTCCTGGGCATCTTCCTGCTTTCGGGAGTCCTCATCTACCTCGTCCTCGCGGCCCAGTTCGAAAGCTTCCGCGACCCCTTCATCATCCTGGCGGGCTCCGTGCCCCTGGCCCTCTCCGGGGCGCTCCTGTTCTCGTTCCTCGGGCTGACGACGCTGAACATCTACAGCCAGGTCGGCCTCATCACGCTGGTCGGCCTCATCTCGAAAAACGGCATCCTGATCGTCGAGTTCGCGAACCGGCTGCAAGAGCAGGGACGCGAGCGGCTGCGGGCCATCATCGAGGCCTCGGGGACGCGCCTGCGCCCCGTGCTGATGACGACCGCCGCCACGGTGGTCGGACACATGCCGCTCGTCTTCGCCAGGGGGCCCGGCGCCGGCGCCCGCAACAGCATCGGCATCATGCTGGTCACCGGGATGATCATCGGGACCGCGTTCACGCTGTTCGTCGTCCCCTCAATCTACATGCTCGTGGCGCGCCGGCACGCTCCCGTCCCCGACGAGGAGCCGGGCCGTCAGGATCCGGCGGCCGGCCTGTCGCCCGCCGCGGTCTAGGGGAGCGGACCATGGATTGCCCGGCCTGCCGGCAACCGATGATCGTCGCGGAGCGCGACGGGATCGAACTCGACTGCTGCACGGTGTGCCGGGGCCTCTGGTTCGACGCGGGCGAGCTCGACCTGCTGGCGGAGAGAAACGGCCTGCCGCGGGCCGAGCGCAATCTCAAGGGCTTCGCGGCCGCGGACGCTTCCGAGCGCTCGCGCGACTGCCCCCGCTGCGACCGGGCCATGGAAAAAATCTGGTTCGACCCGGCGCGCACCCTTCTTGTCGATCGGTGCGCGCACGGACTGTGGTTCGACCGCGGCGAGGTCGGCCGCGCTCTCGACTCGATTCACCCGGACACTCCCGGGACGCCGGGAACGATCGTCACATTTCTCGGGGAGACGTTCCGGCGCTGAAACCGCGCGCCCGCGTCCCCCGGCAACGGAGGTTCCATGCTCGTCCTGCTCGTGCTCCTGGCCCTCGCGGCGATCCTTGTCATCTTCGTCATCGGGGTCTACAACGGCCTCGTCCGCGCCCGCAACGACGTCAAGAACGGCTGGAGCCAGATCGACGTCCAGCTGAAGCGCCGCCACGATCTGATCCCGAACCTGGTCGAGACCGTCCGCGGGTACATGACCCACGAGCGGGGGACGCTCGAGGCTGTAACCAAGGCGCGGCAGCAGGCGATCAGCGTCAGCGGGGACGTGGCCGATCGGATGAAGGCCGAGAACATGCTGTCGCAGACGCTGCGCTCCCTCTTCGCCGTGGCCGAGAGTTACCCGGATCTCAAGGCGAACCAGAACTTCCTGGCCCTTCAGGAAGAGGTCACCTCGACCGAGAACAAGATCGGTTTCGCCCGCCAGTACTACAACGACACGGCGATGCGGCTGAAGAACAAAGTCGAGATGTTCCCCTCGAACATCTTCGCCTCGATGTTCGGCTTCTCTCCCGAGCCGTTCTTCGAGGTCGAGACGGCCGCGGAGCGCCAGGCGCCGCAGATCAAGTTCTGACCGCGGCATGTTCGAGCTGATCCGCGCCAACCAGCGACGGGCGGCCTTCCTGGTCGTCGCCGTGGCGGGCCTGCTGATCGCCACCGGCTATGCGATCGGCGAGGTCGTCCAGCCAGGGGCGGGGCCCGCGGGGCTTGTCGCGGGCTTCGCGCTCTGGGCGATCCTGAGTGTTGTCGCCTACTCCTCCGGCGATTCGATCTTCCTGGGGCTCGCAGGCGCCAGGAGGATCGAGAAGAAGGACCACCCGGTGCTGTTCAACGTGGTCGAGGAGATGTGCGTCGCCTCGGGATTGGCGACACCGCCCGCGGTATACGTGATCGACCAGGAGGCCCCCAACGCCTTCGCCACCGGCCGGAGCGAAACCGGCGCATCGATCGCCGTCACAGCGGGCCTTCTCGAGCGGCTCGACCGCGACGAGTTGCAGGGGGTGATCGGGCACGAGCTGGCGCACATCAAGAACCGCGACGTGCTCTATCTCATGATGCTCGGCGCCCTGGCGGGCGCCATTGTCATCCTCGCCGACGCCGGGCGGCGATTCCTCTGGTACGGGCGGGGCCGCCGTCGGACCTCCGACAAGGGGGGCGGGGGCGCCGTCATCCTTGTGGTGGCCCTGGTGCTGATGATCGTGGCGCCGATTGTCGCGCACCTTCTGTACCTCGCGGTCTCGCGGCGCCGCGAATACCTGGCCGACGCCTGCGGCGCCCGGTTCACCCGCTACCCCGAGGGGCTCGCGAGCGCGCTTGAGAAGATCGCCGCGAGCCCGGCTGCTCTTTCCGGGGTCTCCCGCGCCATGGCGCCGATGTACATCAGCGACCCGCTGGCGACCCCCGGTGCGCGCAGGCTGTCGTCCTGGGGTGGGACCCACCCGCCGATCGAAGAGCGCATCCGCATCCTGCGCTCGATGGCGGGCGAGGCGAGCCTGGCGCGCTACGAGGAGTCCTTCCGCAAGGTGACGCGGCGGCCCGTCGGGGTGTTTCCCGCTGCGGTGCTCGCCGAGGAGCGCGCGGCCGCCGCCACCCGGGCGCCCACCCCCGATCCGCGGACGCGCGTCGATCGCGTGCGCCAGACCACCGACATGCTCTGGCGCCTGAAAGGGTTCGCCTTTCTTCCCTGCGCCTGCGGGACCACACTCAAGGTCCCGCCCGCCTATGCCGGAGAGACGATCCACTGCCCCCAGTGCGGCGCGGAGCACCCGGTGCCGCACCCGGCCGTCACGGTCTAGACGACCTTCGCGCCCCGCTCGCGGAGCAGGGCGCGCAGCACCGAGTGATGACAACGGGACTCCTCCTCGCAGTAGCAGCCGACGGAGAAATCGGTCTGCTTCGAAAGCGCCGCGAGGAGATCGAGCATCCTAAGGTTGTCCGGGGAAGACATCTCGGCCCGGTACTTTCTTACGAAGAGGGACCAGTCGCGTTCCGATTTTGCGCGTTGCGCCAGCTTGATTGTCTGCGGACTTGGCGCCAGGCTGGGGAACCACACGTCGTACCAGTTGCCCGAAGCGTGCTCGCTCTTCGGAACCCCCCGTGGGGGACGCCGGACGGTGCCGATGCGCAGGCCTTCGCCGGCGACCCTGTCGGTTCCCAAACGAACGATGCGAATCGACATTCGCCGTCCCCCCGGCCCCTGACAGAGTTGGCACCCTGGCCGGCTCCAAGTATATCGCCCGCACCCGCCGTTGCGGGGTGGCTGTCTTTCGGGTAGAGTCGCCGGACGATGGCGAACATGATTGATTTCTGGCTCATGCCGCTCGTCTCCATCTTCTTCATTGTCGACCCGCTGGCGGCAATCCCCGCGTTTCTCACCATGACGGCGGGGGATTCGATTCTCAAGCGCCGCGCGATGGCGCTGAAGGCGTCGATCGCCTCGACAGTCATCCTCGTCGTCTTCGCCACGACGGGGGGAATAATCTTCAAGTTCTTCGGGGTGACGCTGCCGGCCTTCCAGGTCGCCGGGGGCATTGTGTTGGGACTGTCGGCCATCGAGATGCTGAGGGCGGACCGGCCCACCCGCCAGACCCAGGAGGAGATGCGCGAGGGGATCGAGAAGATGGACATCTCGATCACGCCTCTGGCGATTCCGCTCCTGGCGGGACCCGGGGCGATCTCGACGGTCATGGTGCTGACCCACCGGGCGATATCCTGGTCCGCCAGCGTGCCGGTCTATGCCGCGATCGTCCTGACGGGGATCGCAACGTTCGTCCTGCTCGGCGCTTCCGAGTACGTCCAGCGCGGGCTCGGCAAGACCGGCATCCACGTGCTGAGCCGGATCATGGGACTGGTGCTGGCGACCATCGCGGTGCAGCTGATCCTCGACGGCCTGCGGGCGAAGGCCTAGGCCGCCCCCTCTCAGTAGGGCCTGCCGTCCGTGGATGCGAAGATCCGCACGATCCGATCGGCGAGGTCGCCGAGGTTGAGGTCCGATCGGTTGGCGAGCAGCAGAACTGTGAAGTGGTCGTCCGGATACTTCGCGATGAACGCCTGGTATCCCTGCCAGGAACCGGGATGCTCCAGCCGCCGGTGGCCGTGGTCCTCCTTCAGGAACCAGCCGAAGCCGTAGTCGCTTTCGCTGCCGTCGTTGAGCCGCATCGGCGTGAGCGCCTCGTCGAACGTCGCGCGGCGCACGAGTTGATCGGTGGCGAGCGCCTGATCCCAAAGGAAAAGGTCATCGGCCGTCGTGTTGATCGCCCCGCTTCCGGCAAGGCAGTCCATGGGATGTTCCCCCACCGCCACGAACCCATCCCGCTGCAGCGTGTAGCCGCGCGCCCGGTTCGGAACGGTGACGTCGGGCCGATCGCGCAGGCGCGTGTCGTTCATCCCGAGCGGCTCGAAGATCCGGCAGCGCAGCAGATCGCCGAACGGCTCTCCGGCGGCCTTCTCGAGGACGAGGGCCAGCATCTCGTATCCGGCATCGCTGTACTGGAATTTTTCGCCCGGGGGAAAGTCCGGAACACCCTCACGCGCAAGGTAGTCGAGCGCCTCGCGGTTCCTGACCCATCCCCCGCCGGCATGGGATTGCGTCAGGGCCTCGTAGTAATCGGGAATTCCCGATGTGTGCGTCAGCAGGTGGCGCACCGTCATCCCCTCGCCGAACCGCGACAGTTCCGGCAGGTAGCGAATGACGGGAGTGTCGTAATCCAGCCGCCCCTCCTGGTGCAGGATCATGGCCAGCGCAGCGGTGAACTGCTTCGAGACCGAGGCGATGTCGAACGCCGTGCGCGCTTCGATCGGGACCCGCCGCTCGATCTCGGCGAAACCGCGGGCGGCCGAATAGATCCTGGCGCCATCCCGGATCACAACGATTTCGACACCCGGCCCCGCGCCGATCTGCAGCCCCTCGAGGAGCGCCTCGAGCCGCTCCGGGCGGGTCCCGCACCCCGCCAGGAATAGACCGGCCGCCGCGCAGGCCGCGAGGCCTCGCGTCCTCAATGCTTCGCTCCCTCGAGCGCGCCCGGGGCCTCACGCCTGAACCGTTCGGCGTCCCGCGCGATGCGATACCCGGCGACGAAGTCGTACAGGGCGTGGACGACCATCGCCACGACCAGGGTCCCGGTGAACCACACCAGGCCGTGCAGCACCAGCGCCATGGTGAAGATGACCGCCGTGCTTTTCCAGCCCTGTGTGCAGTGCGCTAGCGCGAAGGCCGTCGCGCACACGAGGACCGCGATCCGGGGATCACCGAGCGAGTACCAGAGAATCGACATTCCCACGCCGCGGTAGGCTGCTTCCTCGGCCACGCTCGCGACCATCACGGTGCCGCTCCAGAGCGCCCACTCCCGCCCGGTGCGCGGCGCAAGGAGATAAACCGTCATCCCGCGGCGCTCCTCCTCCGTTCGGACGACACGCGAGATCGCCCGAAGGCCGAAGCTCGCGGCGAGCGCCGCAAGGCCCGCCAGGAACTCACACACTCCGAGCGCCGGAACGGCGAGGATCTCGAACCCGAATCCCCGCCCCGTCAGCCAGGCCAGGAAAAGCAGCGAGCATTGCACGGCCATCGTGCCGACCCAGATCGCCTGGCGGGTGGGAAGCCCTCCGGTCCCGCTCCCAGACCGGATCTGCTTCAGCCGCCGGGCGCCCCGGAGGGCCATCCCCGGGAGGATCAGCAGAAGGTAGGCGAGGAAAATGATCGATGGGGTGCCGGGGATCCGCATGCGTCTCTGGAGTGGGTCGCCTCGGACCGGGCCTCCACGACCGGCGCATCGGCCCGGACCGGGCGGGGATGGTAGCACAGAGGGCCCGGGCGGCCGTTTGAGGGATTGGGAAGAATCGGCAGCAGGCACAAATCGGAGCATCCTGCTTTACCATTGGCGCCGCCCGGCCGGCGCTTCGTGCGCCGTTCCGGCAAAGGAGGTGCCGCCATGCCGTCGTACGCCAGCCTGTGGCTCCCGATCGTCATCTCGGCCGTTGTCGTGTTCGTGGCCAGCTCGGTGATGCACATGGTCTTCAAGTACCACAACGCCGACCACAGGCGACTGCCCGCCGAGGACAGCGTGCGCGAATCGCTCGCGAAGGCGAACCCGGCGCCGGGGATGTACTTCATGCCCCACTGCGCCGACCACAGCCAGATGAAAGAGCCGGCGGTCAAGGAGAAGTTCGAAAAGGGGCCGGTGGCGATCATCACGGTCATGCCGAAAGGGCTCCCCGTGATGCCGAAGTATCTTGCCATGTGGCTCGCGTTCAGCCTTATCGTGAGTTTCGTCGCGGCCTACGTCGCGCGCCACACGCTTCTGACCGGCGCCGACGGGATGCTCGTTATGCGGATCACCGGCACCGTCGCCTTCGCGGGATACTCTCTCAACCACGTGAGCGACGCGATCTGGAAGGGAGAGCCGTGGAGCAACACCTTCCGGCACATGCTCGACGGCTTGATCTACGCGCTCCTGACGGGGCTCGTCTTCCGCCTGATGTGGCCCGCCGCGTAGCGGCGCTACTCCAGCAGGGCCTCCTCGTCGAGCAGAAGGTATGGCTCGCCGAACGGGGCGCTGCCGTCGCGCGGGGTCAGGCGCAGGCCCCAGTCTCCTCCGTACAGGAGGGTCGCGACCCCCGCGCCCGAGTCTTCCACTGGCACGGCCCACGCGGGACAGGGGGCGCCCCCTCCTTCTCCCGTCCAGCCCGCGACATCGCAGTCGACGCTTTCACCGCCGCCGCGCGCGTAGCGGATCAGTCGGACGGGGCGCGGCTCCGCCGTCGTCTGGAAGCGCTGGTCGCATCCCTCGGGGCAGTTGGGATTGGGATCGATGAAGAGGTTGACGAATCGTCGCCCGCCCATCCGGTAGCCTCGCTTCAGCAGCAGGTGCGCTCAGTCGATCGGGATGCGCAGGCGGGCGGCGTCGTTTTTCATCCTTTCCATCAGTTCGCCCGCCCCGAGCTTCATATCCGCGTCCGAGGTCATTGCGACAAGCCACGCCAGGGATCGGATCGCGTCCCGGTACTTGCGGCCGTTGCCGAGCTCCACGGCGCGGTTGAACAGGGCGACTTCGTCATTCACATTGTGCGCGACAGGCTGGATCGCGGTGGCGAGGTCGCGCGCCTGCGCATCCTCGGGGAGGGGTGGAAGCTTGCCGGGCCGCCTCGGGACCGCGACCGGCGGCGGTGAGGCGTCCTCCGTGTCGGCGGGCGGGGCCCCCTGGGCGGCCCCGGGGGCGCCGTTCGTCGCGTTCGTATCCCGCGCGTTCAGGTCGGCGAGGCGCCGGTACTGATTCACGGCGGTGCGCGCGAATTCGACCGCCCGGGGATCTCCCAGGCCGGGCAGGACGCGCACGACGATCTCCCGGGCCCGCTCGAAGTCCCCCTTGATCGCATACAGGATGGCGAGGTCCGCCGCGGCATCGGCGCGGTAGGGCAGCCGCTCCCGCCCCTTCTCGAGCGCGCTGATGGACGCCTCGAGATCGGCAGGGGCGACCGCCCCGGGATCGCGCAGCAGGCTGCGGGCGTAGGACACCGACGCCTCGGCAAACTCGGGCCGCGCCTTGACCGCCCGCGCCAGGAGGTCCCTGGCCCTGGCGCCGTCCTCCGGGAGCGATTCCGCCAGCATCATCGCCGCGATCGCATCCTTAGGGTCGGCGGCGAGCGCCGCCTCGAACAGGCGAACCGCGTCGGCGGTCCGGTCCTGGCGGAGGCGCACCAGGCCGAGGGCGCGCGACGCGAGGGCGTTCCCGGGCGCGTCGGCGAGCGACCTCCCGAGCATCGCCTCGGCCTCGCCGAAGAACTCGGGCTCCCTGTGCGCCAGCAGATCGCCGAGGCGGGCCTCCGTCTCCCCGCGGCCGAGCTCCCGCGTCTGCGCCGTCGTCTCGAGGGTCAACTCCTGCTTGAACAGGGCCGTGGTCTGGTGGAAGCGCGTCTGCGCGATCTGGCGCTTCAACTCCGCTTCCAGCCGCTCGATGCCGACGTCGAAGGCGGCCGCGAAAGCCTCGTCGGGCGTCCGTCCCTGCCCGAGTCCGCCGAGAAAGCGGACGAGCTGCTCACGCCTCTCCGGCTTGTCCCACAGCAGGTAATGCACGAGGGCCCAGAACTCGGCGTAGAAGACGCCCCGGCGGTCCCCCTCGTTGTAATCGGCGGAGTCGTGGGTCACCGCGAACAGGTCGCGCAGCGGCATGATCGGGACGCTGCGAAGCAGGGCGACGTGGCCGTCCTGCACCACGCCGATGTCGGCGGTCTTGCCGACCGCGCGGAAAGTCTCGTAGCACTCCGCCAGTCCCTCGGAGAACCAGGGCGGCAGCGGCGGCAGGTGCAGATGCTCGAACTCGTGCATCATCTCGTGGTAGACGATCGGCAGCGGATCGCCCTGCGCACCGCCGTTGATGACGACGTAGTTCGCGTCGCGACCCGCCGCGAAGTATCCCAGAAGCTCCACCGGGCGCCCGTTGTGACGCAGCTTGTACGGCGTCATCGCGGCGTCGTCGTTGAAGATGTACACGAGGGTCTCGACCGCGGGTTGGAGCGAGATGCGGCTGAAGACGGTGGACAGGGTCTGTTGATACCTCTCCAGACGCCGGACGATGTCGAGCGTCCGGCGCCTCGGCGCGCTGCTCAGGACCGTGAAGTGCGGGCTGCGGATCTCGGTCCACCCGCGCTCCTCGGCGGGCGCCGCCGCCCGTGCCGGCGGGCCGGCAATCGCCAGCAGGAGGAGGCCCGCGAAGGCGAGGCGCCACGAGGCGCCTATTTCCGGCATCTGCCTTCGGTCTTGTCCTTCGCTTTCGCCGCGGCTCTCGTCTGCCACTGCATGTTGCTCGGAGTGTCGGACCCGCCGCACTCGAGGGGCACGATGTGATCGACCACGTACCCTGGCCGGCCGTGCGGGTACCCAGTCTTGCGCAGGAAAACCTGGCGCGCCTTCGGATCCCGATTGATGCGGCCATGCGTGTCCCGCGGGCAGGTCTTGCACCCCCAGGAGTGCGGCGCGACATGCCCGGTCCCCGAGGTTCGTGACCTCTTCGGAGTCGTCGCGTGGCTTCTCGCGGGGGCCGAACGATGGTGAGCCACCACGTGCGTGCTGCGCGAGCCGCCGGCATGAGCGCCGTACGCGGGGAGCGCCAGCGCCAGGACCAGACTGGCCACCATCAGGGGGCGGTTCATGGCATCGACCTTCCTGAGGCACGCTAGCCTTCCGCGTCCCAGGTGTCAAGAGGTTGCGGAGCCGGCGTTCCGAGGCTTCAGGGAGCGGTCGCGGGAGGGGGAGATTCAAGGAAGGCGCGGATCGTCGCCTGATCGTTCTCGTCGTTCAGCCGGGTGAAAAGATCGGTTCCGAGGAAGCGAATCGTCTCTGGCTTGTCGAAGGGGAGCCGGGCGTACATCTTGCCCCCGGGGAAATGGCAGGGAGCGCACTTGCCCTGGAGGATCGGAAGCACGCCGCTCTCGAACTCCACCGACCTGGCCGGCTGGGGCGGCGGTACGGCCGGGACGACGGCATGCTCCGCCGGGCTCACGGCCTCCGGAGTGACGGTGGCCGGACTATCGGCCGCCGGGGTCACGCCCGCCGGAGCGCCAGCACGCTCGGTGGCGCATGATCCCAGGGAGAACGCCAGGGCGATGCTGCAGATCACTCGAGCATCCATCCAGGTTCCTCCGCGCCGGTTGGCGTCGTACTCGAGGCCAGTGGCCACCCATTCAGTGTAAGTGATTTCGGCAAGTTCAAGGATTCTTCAAGTGTTTCGGGGTAGCCTTCGTGCATCTAAGGAGGAGGGAGCCATGTACGGAATATCAGTTCTTCTGGCCGCGGGCCTGTCCCTGGCGGCCACCGCCCGGCCCGCTCCGACCACGGGTGACCTGCGGGCGAGCGGCATCGTGCGTCTCGAGACCACCTGCCGGCCGGAGGTCAAGGAGGACTTCCAGACCGCCGTCGCCCTGCTGCACTCGTTCTTCTACGAGGAGGCGCGCCGGCGCTTCGAGGAGATCGCGCGCCGCGACTCCGATTGCGCCATGGCTTGGTGGGGCGCGGCGATGACCCGGTATCACCCGCTGTGGGCGGCGCCGACCGACATGGACATGGCCGCGGGCGCGAAGGCGGCGGAGACGGCCAAAGCCCTCGGCGGGAAAAGTGATCTCGAGCGCGGATTCATCGACTCGATCCACGCCTATTTCAATGAAAAGGCGCCGCCGGACCAGCCGGGCCCTGTGGCCCTCTCGTGCCACGGCCCGCGGACCCATGGCGCCCGCGCCGAGGCGTTCCGCAAGGCGCTCGAGGATCTGCGCGGAAAGTTCCCCGACAACCTCGAGGTCAACGTTTTCTACAGCCTGTCGCTCCTGGCGACGGCATCCCCGACGGACAAGACCTATGGCAACCAGCTGCTGGCGACCGCGATCCTCGAGCCGCTGTACGAGAAAAACCCCGACCACCCGGGGATCCCGCACTACCTGATCCATGCCTACGACTACCCGTCGCTGGCCGCGCGCGGGCTCCCGGCCGCGCGCCACTACGGCGACATCGCGCCCTGGGTGCCGCACGCGCTGCACATGCCGTCGCACATCTACACGCGCCTCGGGATGTGGAGCGACTCGATCAAGGCGAACCTCGCCTCCGCGGACGCCGCGCGCACCTATACCAAACGAGTCGCCGACGGGGCGGCCTGGTACGACGAGCTGCACGCGCTCGACTACCTCGTTTTCGCCTACCTGCAGACGGCGCAGGATCGCAAGGCCCTTGAGGTTCTGGACTACGTGCGCGGGCTCAAGAAATTCCACCAGCCCAATTTCGCGGCGGCCTATGCCATCGGGGCCATCCCCGCGCGCTGCGCCCTGGAGCGCCACAACTGGCAGGAGGCGGCGGCGCTGACGGTCCTGCATCCCGACGTCATCAAGCCGTTCCCGTTCGCCGTGGCGCACGTCGAGTTCGCGCGGGCGGTCGGGGCGGCGCGGAGCGGCAGGCTCGACGAGGCGCGCGCGGCCCTGAATCGCCTGGGCGAGCTGCGTGATGCGCTCAAGGGGCCGCAGTTCGAGTGGTGGGTCGACCAGATCGAGATCCAGCGGCTTGCGGCATCGGCCTGGATCGCCCGTGCGCAGAAACAGGACGACGAAGCGCTGCGGCTGCTGCGCGAATCGGTCGAGAAGGAGACCAAGGCGGGGACCCACCCGGTGACGCCCGGGCAAATCCTCCCCGCGAACGAACAACTCGGCGACCTGCTGCTGGAGCTGGGGCGTCCCGGGGAGGCTCTCGAGGCCTACGAGAAATCGCTGGAGGCATTCCCCGGCCGCTTCAACAGCCACGACGGGGCGGCGCGCGCCGCCGCGCTCGCCGGGAAGCCCGCGGTCGCGCAGGAGCACTACAAGCGCCTGGTCGAGATGGCCGGGAACGGCGTCGGCCGCCGTGACACCCTGGCCCGGGCCCGGGAGTACCTGGCGAAGCATTGAGCCGCTGGGCCACAACCCTGCGGCGACGGGGCTACGGGCCCCCGTCGGCGTTCAATCTCACCTCCCGCAGGTCTGCCGCTGGACGTCCGGGGGGGTGTTGTCGTGGATCGAGAGGAATGCCAGCCGGTCGCACCGGGCGACCGCCAGGGGCCCGCCAGCGTTGTTCGACATCGTGTTCCAGCCGATTTCGACGCCGTAGCCCTGGCTGCGGTCCGAGCAGGAGCAGAGAACGTAGATGCCGTAGAAAGACGGCGTGTGGGAGGCGGTGTTGTTCAGGACACGGACGTTGCGCACGAGCCCGCCGTCCGTCGAGTAGCCCCCGACGCCTATCTCGCTGCCGCCATGCCACCAGTCGATGACCTGTGCGTTGCGGCTGACCTTGTTGTAGCTGATCTCCGTGTCGCGGCAGCCCCAGCAGAGGATGCCGTAATCCCCATTTCCGTTGACGGTGTTGGCCACGACGCGGGCCGACGCCCCCGACTGGATGGAGACGCCGGGACCGCGCGTCGTCAGCCCGTTTCTCTGGACGACCGAGAACGCGACGGTTGTCCCGGTCGCGCCGTTGTCGACGATGATCCCGCCCGCGCCGTTGTCGTGGACCGAGAGGCCCTGCAGGAGAGTCCCCTGCGCGCCATCGACGGTGACCCCGACTAGGGGATTCCCGCTCACGTCCAAGTTGATGAATTTCAGATTTCGCGCCGACGGCAGGATGGAGATCCCGGCGAACGACGCGGTCCGGGGGTTGACGCTCCGGTAGGTGATGCCGCTCGTGTTGAAGGTCCAGGCCGGATAGCGGCCCGGCGCTAGCTTGATCACATCCCCCGGAGTGATGGCGTGCGCGAACGCCGAGCTCCAATTCTGCGGGGTCGCCCAATAGGTCGCCCCCAAAGACAAGATGGCCAGCAGGACGGCCGGCAAGGTCGTGGGATTGAGGCCCGGGCGCGGCTCGTTCACCGTGATCCCTCCGGGCCCAAGAATGCACTGGGCGCCTGGTCCTGACCAGCGCTCTTCCGGGCCCTCATTCAGGATCTGCGGTGTTCCAGTCGCTTCCCCGGGTCCGCGCCGGCCTCTATGGAGGGGTCGGGCAGAGGGGCGAGCCGTTCGGCCGCGGAGACCCGTTCGAGGCGCTCCCGAGGGAACCCTCGCCGCAGCCGTTCTCGCCATCGATGACGTAGTAGTACGCCGTCCCCGTGGCGGGCTTCGACCCGTCGGTCGAGATCGTCGCGCCGTTCCCGCCCGCATCGGCGCTCTCGAAGCAGCCGTGATCATAGGGCTGCGCCCGGCCCGCCATCAGCGCCGCAGGAATCGTCCCGCGGTAGCTGTTGTATTTCGTCGCGACGGGGATGGTGCTCCAGCTCAACGTGGCTACGCCGGTCATGACATCGTTGACCACCTGCACCGAGCCGCCGACGCTTCCGGGCGTCGGGGTCCCCGGCGTGGAGGGGGCGCAGTCACAGGCGTCCCCGATGCTGTCGCTGTCACCGTCGGCCTGGTTGCCGTTGGCCACGAGCGGGCAATTGTCGTTGCCGCTTGCGATGCCGTCGAGATCCGGATCGTCGAACCATCCGACGTCCCGCAGCTGCGCCCGGGTCAGGTCGAC
>JANMQK010000283.1:0-5490 GCA_031370485.1 Acidobacteriota bacterium
CGACCTCGTCGAGCGTGAGAGTGATCATGACGAGCATGGCGGCGGCGGCGATGAGGCACGGCGTGCACCACGCTCCGACCGCGAGCGGCTGCAGGACGATGAGCGTGATGCTGACGACGCCGAGCGGCACGACGAGGATGCCGAAGAAGGTGACCATCCACGGCATCGTCCGCCACCGGCGCTTGTCGCCCATGAAGCCCATGAGAAACTCGACCATGTAGGCGACGGCGCCGAGTCCCGCATCGGGGATGGGGAAGGCGCGCGAGACGTCGGACGTCAGCACGCGCTCCGTGCCGAGCCCGAAGAACGGGTCGGCGAGCGAAGTGACGTGGCCGAGCTGAAACGCGGTCATCTGCCGCGACAGGAAAAAGCCGACCAGGGCAAGCGCGATGATGGGGGCTCGTTGCGTCCAGCTGGAAGGGTTGTAGGACCAGCCCGGCGGCACGTCCGGGCCGGGCTCCATGCTCATCCCCGGCGCCATCGGCATCCCCGGCGCCAGGATGGCGAACACGACGACCAGCGCGCCGACGAGCGTGTCGTTGGCGTAGGCGGCGGCCGTGGGCGCCCAGAAGGCGAGAGGGGCGAAGAGCAACCACAGGCCGACCAGGGAGTTCGCCCAAGGCGCCCACAGCTTCCAGAACGGTCGGCGCGAGAGCGAGAGCGCGGCGAGCAGGATGACGAGGGCGCCGCTCGCGACGTCGCTCACCTGGAGCCCCGGGCTCCGGAGGCCAAGGGCAAATGCACCGGTGATGAGCCACAGACCCAGCGCCATGTTCGCGAAGTGCGCCCAGGGCGCGCCCTGGCCGTGCGCCATGGCCATCGTCGCGTCGCCGGGAGCCGCCGCCGTGGCCTTGTGCGGCTGCATCCCGATGCCAGGCGGCAGCGGGGGCGGGTGGTGTGGGTGCGACGGCGCGTGGTCGGCGTGGTGCGTGGGCTCGGGGCTCACGATCCTTGGCGCCCCGGGTGACTGGTGGAGGGGCTCCGTCCGCGGCCCGGGGGCCCGCTGCTGAGGCGACGCTGTGGACGGCCCCTTGGACTCACCAACCGGCTTTTCGAGCTCGGACGGAGGCTCCATCTCGTTCTCGCGGTACCAGCCGAGCGGATCGGCCTTCAGCGCCACCACCATTTTCGGCAGCGTCTCACGCAGCGAACGCTTCGGCTCCCATCCGAGCAGCGTGCGGGCGCGGGAAATGTCGAGCGCATAGTGGTCGTTCGCGCGATCGATCATCCACGGCTTGACGAACCCCTCCTGTCCGGGGACGTGGTCCAGCGCCCAGGCGCCTGCCTTCGCGAAGGGCGCCAGCGCGGAGGGAATCGCGATGGTCTCCATGCCGGCTCCGCGGATCAGGCGCGCGATGGTGTGCTGCAGCTCATCGTAGCTGAGCGCCTCCGGTTCACCGAGGAGGAGCGCAAGCTCCGGCGGAAGTGTGGCACGGCGCTCTACGACGCGCTCGATGGCGTCCACCAGGTCATCCATGTGCATGAAGGCCTGGCCGTGCGCCGTCGAGCCGGAGTAGAACCGACTGGTGAGGTCGCGCTCGTTGATGCGCTGGATCTGGTGCGCCAGCGGGATCGAGTGGCACAGGTCGTCGTAGACGCCGGAGATGCGCAACAGCACGGCCGGGATGTCGCCTCGCTCGTCGCGGATGAGCTGCTCGGTCCGGACCTTCGACACCGGGTACGCCCAGGTTGGCTCGATCGGCCAGTCTTCCGTGAGGAACTCGCCCGGCTCCCCCGGCCGGTGCACGAGCATCGTGCTCGAGAAGACGAACTGCTCCACCCGGAAGCCCAGCTCTCTCAGCCCGCGCAGGAGGCGGCCCGTGCCGCGGACGGTGATTTCCTCGTACTGTGGGCTCGGCTTGCCGAAGAAATCATAGTAGGCGGCGAGATGGATCACCGAGGCAACGTACGGCCCGTGGTGGTCGCGGATGGTGCGGAGCCCGTCCCTGACGCTCTCGTCGGACGTGATCTCGACGGGGACGTGCACGCAGCCCGGCGGCGCAGGTTGGGGCGCCTTGCGGTCGAACCCGACGACGTTCTCGAAGCGCCCGGCGAACCGGCGCATCACTGCGTCGCCGATCCGTCCGTTGGAGCCGCTGACGATGATGATCTCGAGGTCCGGCTTCATGGCCTTCCCTCCCGTCCTCGTGATGGAGTGGTCGCGCCCAGCACCCTCATCCAGCTGTGTCGCAACAAGGCCGCGCCCGCGTTGTGGGCTACGCGGATTCGCGCCAGGTGCTCCCCGGGCGGTGCGCGACCGAGCCGGAGACGACGCCGGCACTCTCGAGACACACACGCTGGATTACCCGCGCGTCGCGGCAAGTCGCCGTATGACATGCGTGCGCGCCGCGCGCCAAGAGAAGTTCGAGATGCGCCCCCTTATTGCCGCGGATCGGCATCGAACTTGCCTTTGCAGCCCGCACAACAAAAGTGGCAGGTCTTTCCCTCGTACGTCGATTGTACTGCTGCCTTCTGATCGTCAACGTTCATGCTGCAGACAGGATTCGTCCCCACTCCATGTCCGGTTGAAAGACCAACTGTGACGAGAACTCCTTGTTGCTGGTGACCGGTACCTGAAGGGCGAAGCCAAGCAGCAAATGATCGTTCACCCGCATTTTCAACCCGGCGAGCATGTTGACGATTGGCCGCTCGCCACGCATTGCTTCGCCGAGGACCTCGACCACCGGGAAGAACCGTTGGCCGAGGCGCCAGACAAGCGACGCGCTGCCATCCACCATGTCCTCCCGCGGGCTGTAGTGAATGACCTGATTGAATGCGGCTCGTGAGTTTACGAGCGCCGTGGAGAAGCCAACCAGGGTGTTGATCCATGAGCCATCGACCGATCGGGTCGGGATCTCGAATTCGATGAGCGGCGAGAACCCGCTCATTCCATTCTTGCTTCTCACGGCGGCGAACTGAAACATGGCTTCTGTACGTGGCCTGTCCCTGAACATGTCGTTTCGGATGTGAAGACCAATGAACGGTGTCAACCCGGTTTCGAAGTGAAAGGCGAAATCGCCGTCCGTCCGGCCATCGGCCCGCGTGGCCAGCGCGCCGAGACGGAGACTGTAGACACCCACGGCCTCGGGTACACCCATATGCGTGAAAAATGGATGGGCAATCTCCTCTTCGCCGCCCATCTTCGTCCCGTCGGTCTCGATGGCGTGAGGCGAAGTTCCTGCCGGCGGGCTATTGCTTGATAATGCCTCCTGACCATAAACGGGACATCCAAAGTAGCCGAGTGCAACAAGACAGGTTGAAACAATCAACCCTGATCTCTGAGTCAGACCCCACACACTCCACATTTCTTGCTTCATCCCCGTTCCCTCCTCTTAATGTCGCGCGTCCACGGCCTCGTGTCGAACGGCCTCGGCATCAGCGGTGGCGCGGAGCGCCGTCCACTGCATCCCGTGTTAGCCAGCCTGTGCCGTCTTGCCTCACAGCTTCGCACCTCGGAGTCGCAAAGCATTGCCAATCACCGAGACCGAGCTGAAGCTCATGGCGGCCGCGGCGATGATCGGGCTCAGCAGCAGCCCGAAGAACGGGTAGAGGACACCCGCGGCGATCGGGACGCCGGCGGCGTTGTAAACGAACGCGAAGAACAGGTTCTGCTTGATGTTCGTCATGGTGCGGCGACTGAGCTGGCGCGCCCGCGCGATGCCCCGAAGGTCGCCCTTGACGAGCGTGACGCCGGCGCTCTCCATCGCCACGTCGGTCCCCGTGCCCATGGCGATTCCCACCTGCGCCAGCGCCAGAGCCGGGGCGTCGTTGATGCCGTCGCCCGCCATCGCCACGACGCGTCCCTGTGCCTGCAGGCGCTTGATTGTCTCGGCCTTCTGGTCGGGCAGCACCTCGGCCATGACCTCGTCGATCTCGAGCTTGCGCGCGACGGCCTGGGCGGTGGTCTTGCTGTCGCCCGTCAGCATCACGATCCGGATGCCCTCGGCGTGCAGCGTCCGAATGGCGTCAGGCGTGCTCTCCTTGATCGGGTCGGCCACGCCAACGAGGCCCGCTGACGCGCCATCGATGGCGACGAACATCACCGTCTGGCCGTCGCCCCGGAGCTCTTCTGCGCGGGTTGTGAGGTCGCCGGGCTCGATCCCAAGGCTCACCATGAGAGCGCGGTTGCCGAGCGCAACGTCCCGCCCCCCCACGCGCCCCCTGACGCCCTTGCCGGTGACCGACTCGAACGCCTCGCTGCCGGCCAGTACGATGCCCCGGTCCTCGGCACCCTTAACGATCGCTGCGGCGAGGGGATGCTCGCTACCCCGCTCGAGGCTCGCCGCGAGGCGCAGCAGCTCGTTCTCCTCCACGCCTCGGGCAGCCACGACACTGACGAGCTTCGGCCTGCCCTCGGTGAGCGTCCCGGTCTTGTCCACGACGAGCGTATCGACCTTGCGCATCACCTCGATGGCCTCGGCGCTCCTGAACAGGATGCCCATGGTGGCGCCCTTGCCGGTGGCCACCATGATCGACATGGGGGTCGCGAGCCCGAGGGCGCAGGGGCAGGCAATGATCAGCACCGCCACGGCGTTGATGAGCGCGTGCGCCATGCGCGGCTCGGGCCCCAGGAGGGACCAGACGATGAAGGTCACGACGGCGATGAGGAAGACCCCCGGCACGAATAAGCCGGCGACGACATCGCCGAGGTGCTGGATCGGCGCACGGCAGCGCTGTGCCTCTGCTACCATCGCCACGATCCGGGAGAGCAGCGTCTCCGCACCCACCTTCTCGGCGCGCATGACGAGGCCGCCGGTGCCATTGACCGTCGAGCCGACGACTCGATCGCCCGCGTGCTTCTCGACGGGGATCGGCTCACCGGTGACCATCGACTCGTCCACCGAGCTCGAGCCTTCGAGGACGACGCCGTCCACGGGCACCTTCTCTCCTGGTCGCACGCGCAGCCGCTGGCCGACCTGGACCGCGTCCAAGGGGAGGTCCTCCTCGGTTCCGTCGTCATTGATGCGGCGCGCGGTCTTCGCTTGCATCCCGAGCAGCTTCTTGATGGCCTGGCTGGTCCGGCTGCGCGCACGAAGCTCGATGACCTGGCCGAGCAGAATCAGTGTCACGATGACACCGGCAGCCTCGAAGTAGACGGCGACCTCGCCGTCGTCCCGGAACGACGCCGGGAAGATGTCCGGGAGGAGCGCCGCGATCAGGCTGTAGACGTAGGCCACGCACACCCCCAGGCCGATCAGCGTGAACATGTTGAGGCTTTTGTTCTTGACCGACTGCACGGCGCGGACGTAGAACGGCCAGGCCGCCCACAGGCAAACAGGCGTCGCCAGAGCCAGATCGAGAAGCGTCCGCGCGCGCAGCGAGAACAACCGCGAGATGGGCCGGCCGGGGAGCAGGTCGTCCATGGCGACGATGACCAGCGGGACGGTCAGCGCGGCAGCGAACCAGAATCGCCGGCTCATGTCCTTGAGCTCGGGGTTCTCCTCGGCCTCTGCGACTCCGACGCCCCGCGGCTCGAGCGCCATTCCACAC
>JANMQK010000319.1:0-2878 GCA_031370485.1 Acidobacteriota bacterium
CACGCCCGCGGCCGGCCCGGGCCCAGCCGGCCCGGGCCCAGCCGGCACGGGCCCCGCCGGGACGGGCCCGGGCGGAGCAAGCGTACCGGCGGGCGCCGCGAAACCGGCCGGAAAGGCCCCCTGACGCCCGGAGTGGACGGAGCGGCCGCTGGATCACATACTTAATGATGCGGGCCAGGGAGGCCCCTGCACTCCGATGCCGATGAATCCCGTCACCCGGGAAGTCCTGCCGAACGGCCTGACCGTGCTCGTGGCCGAGAACCGCTCGGCGCCGGTCGTCGCGATCAACCTCTGGGTCCGGGCGGGCTACTTCGACGAGGAGGACTCCGAAGTCGGCATCTCCCACGTCATCGAGCACATGTTCTTCAAGGGCACCGACGAGCGGCCCTCCCCGGATCAAATCGCGAACGAGATCAAAGCGCTCGGAGGCGACCTGAACGCCGGGACCTATTACGATTACACCAACTACCACGTCATCCTCCCGAGTGAGAACTTCCAGAAAGGGCTGGAAATCCAAGCCGACGCCCTGATGCACCCCCGGATCGACCCGGAGGAGCTCAAGCGTGAGCTCGAGGCGGTGCTGCAGGAAGCGCGCCGCAAGATCGACTCGCCCGGCGCGTACGCCGTCGAGATGATGTACCGCGAGGCGTTCGACGCGCACCGCATCCGGCGCTGGCGCATCGGGACCGAGGAAGGCGTGCGCGCCATGACCCGGGACGACCTCATGAGGTACTACCGGGCCCATTACGTGCCGGAGCGCGTCATCCTTGCCGTGGTGGGGGACATCGACACGCAGGTGGGTCTCGATGCGGCGCGGGTCCTCCTGGGGAAGATGCCGGCCGGCGCGGGCGCCCCGCTCGGTTCGCCCGCCGAGCCTTCCCAGGAGAGCTTCAGGTACCGCCGGCTAACCGGCGACATCAAGCGCGCCCAGACGATCCTGGGGTTCCACGCGGCTCCGGCGCTGAGCGACGACGACAATGCCTTGCGGGTGCTGGCCCACGTCCTGGGAGGGTGCCGTTCCTCGCGCCTGTTCCAGGCGGTGAAGGAGCGGGACGGCCTGGTCGACGCCATCGGGAGCAGCGTCGAGTCGTTCCGGGATATCGGAATCTTCTCCGTGATGGCCGAGCACGGCCCGGACAGGACCCCCGGCATCGTCGAGGCGATCCAGGCCGAGATCGAGCTGCTGCGCCGCGAGCCTCCCACCGCGGCCGAGATCGAGCGGGCCCGCACCGCCATCGAGTTCCGTCACCAGCAGAACCAGAGCGAGGTCCTCGGCCAGTCATCCATTCTTGCCTACTACGAGGCGATGGGCGGCTACCAACTGGCCGAGGAGGTGGTGGCGAAGCTGTCGGGTGTGAGCGCCGAAGACGTGCTGCGCGTCGCGAGAGCCTACCTGAATCCCGCGAACGCCACGCTGCTCGAGTACCTTCCGGAAAGCGCCACTGTGCCCCGGCGGGAAACGCCGGCGCTCGCCGAAATCCTGAAAGCCACGGCGCCGGCGAGGCCCATTGCCGAGCCCGCCCCGGTCCGCGCCCCGGCGGCCGCCTCCCGTCCCCCCGATCCCGCGCGCGTCGCGACCGAGGAGTCGGTGGGCGCGGTCCGCCGGCTCAGGTTCGACTCGGGTCCGCTCCTGCTTCACGAGGAGCGACGCGACCTGCCGCTGGTCACATTCTGCATCGCGTTCCGGGGCGGCCGCACGAGCGAAGGGCGCGAGGAATCCGGCATCACGAGGCTTCTGCAGGCCGTGATGACCAAGGGGAGCCCTACGCGCGACGCCCGCCGCGTGGCCACGGAAGTCGAGTCCCTGGGGACGGCCATCGAGCGGATGATCGACGAGGACTACTTCGGCTTCTCGATGACCATGCTGAGCCGCTGCGCCCGGCGCGGGGTCGAGATCCTGATGGACCTCGTGCGCCGCCCGGCGCTCCGGCAGGAGGAGATCGAAAAAGAGCGGACCCTGCTTCTTGCCGCCCAGGCCTCGATCAAGGATCAGTCGCTTCCGCACACCTTCCAGCTTTTCCGGCAGGCCGCCTTCGGGAGCCACCCCTACTCGCTTCCGACCTACGGGTTGGAGGCGTCGGTCCAGGCCATGAGGCGTGACAACCTGGTGCGATGGCACCGCCAGACGATCCGCCCGGCGTCCATGGTCATCTCGACGGTCGGGGACATCTCCGAGCAGGAGACGCTCGATCTCTGGGGGACATCCATCGCCGAGTGGTCGACGGAGGGTCACGGTGGCAAGGACCCCGGGCAGCTCGTGGGCTGGGGGGCCAGCGAGGTCGTCGAGACCCGGCGGAGGTTGCAGACCGCGCAGGTGATCGGCTTCCCGATTCCCGGGCTCCTCTCGCCCGACAGGTACAGCCTCGACGTCGTTCAGGCGCTCACGAGCGGTCTCGGAGGACGCTTCTTCGAGGCGGTCCGGGGGAAGCGCGGCCTGGCGTACGCAGTCCACGCCTTCAACTACAACCGGGTAAGCGGCGGGGCATTCGCGATCTACCTGGGGACCTCGCCGGCGGACGAAGCGGAGGCGCGCAAGGTCCTGTTCCAGGAGATCGCCCGCCTGCGCCAGGAGGGGCCCCGCCGCGACGAGGTCGAACGGGCCGTCCGTTACCTGCGCGGCCAGCATGCCGTGTCGCTGCAGGGGAACGGCTCGCGGGCCGTGCGCTACATGGACGCCGAGGTGCGGGGCCTCGGTGTGGAGGCGGTCCAGAGCTATCCCGCAAAGCTCGCGGCGGTCGGGCAGCAGGACGTCCAGGACGCCCTGTGGCGCTACCTCGACCCGGACCACTGCGCGATGGGCATCCTGCGCGGGGAAACCACCCCCGCCTGACCCGGGACGTCCGGTTGGAAATCCCTTTTACAAAGCGCGAGATCTAGT
>JANMQK010000336.1:0-8198 GCA_031370485.1 Acidobacteriota bacterium
GTGTTCCGGGTGAAGCGGGTATTGGGCGAGCCGGTTGAATCGGATAACCACGCCTTGTAACTGCCTGCGAGTCCGGCGGCGGCGGCACGCTCGTTGCACTTGGCATCCGCGCCGGAGAGCCCCCCCAGAGTGCCCGGATACATGACGCTGGTGATGAATATGGTCTTGGATTCCGATGCCGCCGTTGTGACGGAGGCGCAAACTGCCCGAACCACGACAAATCGCCCGGCCAGCAACGAGGTGAAGTCAAGCCCCCACCCGCGGTCGCCTGTTTGTACGCCGCCCTCGTCCACTGCGCGATTCCGCCATACTCGCCAGTCCTCGATACCATCATTGGTCCAGTATCCGCCGCCCAACACCTTCTTGTTGCCGGGACAGACGACAGAAACGCTGCCCAGGGTGCCGACTGCTCCCGTTGTCGTACTGGCTTGGACCACCTCATAGTCTGCCAAGCCGATGACGGCGTTCGGGGTGGTGGAAGCGGTCGCGTGGTCATCGCCCATGCCGTCGCCCGGGGTTGAGTCCGGGTCGGGGTTGTTGGAGGCCGTCACCTCGGCGGCGTTCAGGTACCCCCCGCTCCCGAGCACCCTGGCCGTAATGTTCAGCGTCGCCGACGAGCCGTTGGTCAATCCGCCGACCGTCCACACGCCGGTCCCCGGAACGTAGCTCCCCCCGCCGTCGTCGCTGGCGTAGGTGTACCCGCTGGGAAGGAGATCGGTGACGACCACTCCGGTCGCGTTATTCGGTCCGCCGTTGGTGACGGTGACCGTGAACACCACGTTGGTGCCGACGTTCGGCGTGGCGTTTTCGACGACCTTGGTCAGCGAGAGATCGGCCCCTATCGGCTCCGGCGGCGTCACGCTGTTTGTGTCGCTTGCCGTGTTGTCGGCCAGGTTCAACTCCGGCAGGATATTCGTGCTGCTGACCGTCACCGTGTTGGTCTGGCTTTGGGCCGCCGCCGTTTCCATCGGTACCGTGTAGGTGACGGTCACCGTTGCGTGCGCCCCGACGTTGATCGTCCCCAGCACGCAGGTGAAGTTGCCGCCCTCCGGCGGTGTGCAGGTCCCCTGCGACGGCGTGATCGTGCCCCGCGTGAACCCCGCCGGCCACAGGTCGCTCAGGCCGACCCCCTCCGCCGCGGACGGCCCCGAATTGGTGACCGCGATGGTGTACGTGTGGGCCGAACCGTCCCCCGCCGCCACGCTTTCAACACCATCCGTCTTCATGACCGACAGCTCCGCCCGCGTTCCGCAGGGTGAAGGCGGGACCGCGGCATTCAGGCGATTGAGGCTCACGGGAGCCTGCGCAGAAGGACCCGCCGGGTCGCTGCGCTGCAGGCTCTCCAGGCCGAAGCGTCGGATCGCGGAGCCGGTCTGGCTGCTTGATCTCGATTTCGTCTTCCCCGAGTGGCCACGGATGACGAACCCGGCCTGGTAGCTCTCGGCGTTCGGCATCTGCAGAGTGATTACGTAGCTGCCCGGCGTCAGCTCTTTGGTGCCCAGATCGTAGATCCATTCGAGCTTCTTCGGGTCTGCCTTCTTGAGCTCCTTGACCGGGTTCTTCGCCTTGAGCCGGAACAGCAGGCCCTGCCTGTCCTTGGGGTCGGCGTCCAGGTCCACCGTGCCGAGGTCGACCGGCGCGCCGTCCCTCGCGAGCCCCACGATCCTGGGCGGACCCACGTTCGTGAGCGGAATTCCGCCACACGCGAGCTGTAGCTGCATCTTGAGCTTTTGTCCCCGATCGAAATCCTTCTCCGGGAAAGGAACGGTGTCCCCCTGAGGAACGAGGGCGGCCAGCGGCTCCTCCAGTCCAACCAGTGCGTCGAAGCCTCCGACCGCGTTCCCCGGGACGCAGGCGCCGCCGACACCGAGCGAGAAGCGAATCGTCTTTGAGAAGGCGGGAGCGCCGGGCCGGTCGATGTCCCCGGTGATCGTCAGGTCGAAATACCTGGCCGTGTCGGGCGGATGGTTCGGCGGGACGCTGACGATGAAGGGAAGGGAATTGCTTGCCGGGCTCGGCTGCAGAGGCACCCCGCTGCCGCAGGCGGCCGGACCGCCGCTTAGTACCACGCCGGGTATGTCGGGATAGCCTGAGTCCCCCTGCGTGACGGTGATGGGATCGACGATCCCGTCGCCGTCCACGTCGTCCTGTACCGGCGTGATGACGGCGTGCGGGTTGAGCAGGCCGCCCGGCCCCCCGTTCACCAGGGTGACCGACATCCGGGCGCTCTCGCCCGGCACGACAACCCCGTCCCCGCTGGAATCGCGGACATCGACACCGAAGAGACTGAGCATCGGATCGAGGACGGGCATGACCACTTCCGTGTCGGGGACGAAGACGTTCACCACCCCGCTCGTCCCATACTGAATTCCGTTCGGCCCCATGCAGATGGCGTCTCCTTCAGGGATCCCCGGCCCGCATAGCGTGATGATCATCGAGACTTCCTTGGCGGGATGATCGCCGAGCTGGCAATCGGCCATTGTCCCGCCCGGGCCGGGCCGGAGGGAGAACCGGGGGAGCGGGGCGGCGAAGTCGCGGCCGCCGCAGTCGCTGTCCTGCCCGCAGAAAGTAAAATCCTCCCCCGGGGGGGGCGAGATGCAGACCCCGCATTCCGCGTCGCATCCACAAGTCAATCCCGTCCGCTGACCGGAGACACATCTCCCGCTCGCGGGATCGCACGCACCGATCTTGCACCGCGGGGCAGGGAAGGAGTTGCAGTCGCTGTTCTCGGCGCAGATGGCGCCCGCCGCCCCCTCGGGCGCCGCGCAGGCGCCGCACTCCGCATCGAAGAAGCAGGGGCTTCCCTGGCGCGGCCCGGTCACGCACCGGGAGGTGTCCTGGCTGCAGCGGCCTGCGCCGCAGGCGGGTGGCGCGGGAGCAAGCTCGATCGTGGGGAGCGGACCACCGCTGGGGTTCGTGGCGACGGTCTGGAACTCGAACATGCCGTTATTCAGCTGCGTCACCGTGCTCGTGACCTCGAAGACAGCCTGGGGCGGGCTGAAGAAGGTCAGCAGGGTCGTCGTGATCGATTCGGTCGTCGGGGTGCTGCCCGACGGGGAAAGAGAGCTGCCCGGCGCGCCCGCGATCGGCCCGGTGTTGGATCCCGTCGTGACGGGTATGAAGCCGATGCACCGTTTGTCCGCGGCCGCCGTGGCGCTGTAATCGCATGCGAGGGGATACACCCGCTTGGTCGTCTGCCATTCCCAGATCACGCCGACCGGACCGGTCGTGGCCCGCGGCACCGCCGAGGTGAACCCGCCCGGCCCCGCCGTCGGCCAGCTGAAGGAGAAGCCGGTCAGGGCACTCGTGGCGTTGTTGGTGACCGTGTTGCGCACCTTGAGCGGATAGCCCGAGATGAAGCTCAGCTCGATCTTGCTCTCCTTGGTGCCATTCCCGTCGAGATCGACATCCAGCGCTGCCAACTCGGAGTGCGTCGTGGCCGCGATCACCGTCGCGATGAGAAGACCCAGGGAGCGCGCGACGCGGCCGGCGCGCGGACGCATCGTCGCTGAAGAGCAAGCCTGTAGGACAGGGCGGACAGCATTCAACATGACTCCCCCATAGGAAGTGTTTGATTTTCTTACATACGCCCAACTGGTCCGATCCACAAGGGAAAATATGGATGTGGGCCACTTTTCGTCCGCCCAAGGCCCGCCCCTTGCGCGGTCACCGTATGCTGGGATAGAAAGGGCCACCGCCAAGGGCGGTTGCGTCTCAATACACCACAATTGAGGAGGATCCCGATGGGAGGCCGATTCTGGATATCGGTGGTTGTCATGTCCGTGCTGACCCTGATGGGCGGCTTCGTGGTGCACGGGATGCTGCTGCATGGGGATTACGCCCAGTTGCCCAAACTGCTCCGTACGGAGGAAGACCAGGGGGGCCATTTCATCTGGATGCTGCTCGCCCACGTTTTCATGGGATTCGGGCTCACCTGGATCTACGTGAAGGGGCGTGAGCCCGGGAAGCCGGCTGTGGGGCAGGGCCTGCGCTTCGGGGCCGCGATCTCGGTCCTGATGACGATCCCGATGTACCTGATCTACTACGCGATACAGCCGTGGCCGGGCGCCGTGGTGGTCAAGCAGATCGTGTACGACGTGATCGTCATGCTGGTGCTGGGGGTCGTCGTCGCCCTCATCAACCGGGACCCGAAGCGAGCCTGACGAAAGTAATCTGTTGCAATAAATTGCCAAATATGGCAAGTTATTGCCATGAATTGGCATGCGCTCCAGACGCTGCTCGGCGGCCGGACACTGTTCGAGACCTCGATGCTTCTGTCCGGCCCGGATCCGCCGCCGGAGGTTCACCGGCAACTGAGCCGCTGGACCGCGTCGGGTCGCCTGATTCAGCTCCGGAGGGGCCTTTACGCTATCGCGCCGCCGTTCGGGCGCACGCCGCCGAGCGCCCTGGCGGTCGCGGCGCGGATCAGGAAGCCCTCCTATGTGAGCCTACAGTCGGCCCTCGCGTACCATGGAGCGACCCCCGAATCGACCCCGGGGGTGACGACATCCGTGACGACCGGACGCCCGGGACGGTTCGAAACCCCGCTGGGAGGATTTCTCTACCGCCACCTGCGCCCGGATTTTTTCTGGGGTTACGATGAAGTTGAGGCCGGCCGGGACGAGCGCGCCTATGTCGCTCTTCCCGAAAAGGCGCTGCTTGATCTTTTTCACCTCACTCCTGGAGTCATCGGTTCTCCGTTCGTCCGCGAACTGAGACTGGCTCCCGGCCAGATCGATTCGCAGCGTCTGCGACAGTTTGCGAAGCGCGCCGCCAGGCCGAAGCTGACCCGGGCGGCGGCGCTCACCGCGCGAATCATCGATGAAGAAATGAAGGAAGAGAAGGTACTGTGAGGGACCACATTCTGGCGCTCGCAGCCGCGCAGCCCGATTCCCGGGTTCGGCTGAACCTCGTCCGTGAATACCTTCAGGCGCACATCCTGAGGTCGCTGCACGACGCCGGAGCGTTCGCCACGCTGGCCTTCCAGGGCGGAACGGCGCTGCGTTTTCTCCACGGCCTGAGGCGGTTCTCCGAGGATTTAGATTTCTCGCTGGAGCGGCCTGGGCACGGCCGGGGCCTGGAACATCTCGCGAAGGCGGTCAAGCGGGACTTCGAGCTTGCGGGATATGGGGTTGAGGCGGTCTTGCGCACGGCCCGCGCCGTTCATTCCGCGGAGGTCAAGTTTCCGGGGCTGCTGCGCGAGGCCGGCCTGGCGTTCGAGAGGGGCGCCAAGCTGATGATCCGGATCGAGGTGGACACCCGGCCGCCCGCGGGGGCCGTCGTTGAAACCCGCCTGATCACCAAGTACTTTCCGATCAGCTTCAGGGTCCACGATCTCAGCTCCTGCATGGCGGGGAAGATCCACGCCCTCCTCTCGCGGCGTTACACCAAGGGGCGCGACCTTTTCGACCTCGCGTGGTACTTGACGCGCCCCGACCGCCCGTCCCCCAATATCGATTTGCTACGGAACGCCCTCGCACAGTCCGGCTGGACAGGGCGGAAGGTGGAACCCGGGACCTGGAGGAAGATCCTCCTGGATCGGGTGACGGCGCTCGACTGGCCGGCCGTCGTCCGGGACGTCGATCCCTTCCTGGAGGATCCTCGCGACCGGCAGCTCCTCGATCGGGCGATGCTTCTGTCAGAGTTCCGGCGGGGATGATCGCAAGGCTGAGCCCTCAGCCGCGCGTCAGCTTCCGGTACTTGATGCGGTGCGGCTGGTCCGCCTCGGTGCCCAGGCGGCGGTGGCGGTCGTCTTCGTAGTCCTGGAAGTTCCCCTCGAAGAAGACGACACGGCTGTCCCCCTCGAACGCCAGGATGTGGGTGGCGATCCGGTCGAGGAACCACCGGTCGTGGCTGATGACCGCAACACAGCCCGAGAAGTTCAGGATCGCCTCCTCGAGCGCCCGCAGCGTGTCGACGTCGAGGTCGTTGGTCGGCTCGTCGAGAAGAAGCACGTTCGCCCCCTGCTTGAGCATCCGCGCCAGGTGGACGCGGTTTCGCTCGCCGCCCGACAGGTCCTTGACCCGCTTCTGCTGGTCGGAGCCCTTGAAGTTGAATGACGCCACGTAGGAGCGCGAGTTGACCGTGCGCTTCCCCAGGGTCAGGAGCTCGTTCCCCTCCGAGATCGCTTCCCAGACGTTCAGGTCGCCCTTCAGGACGTCACGGCTCTGGTCGACGTAGGCCAGCTGCACCGTCTCGCCGAGGCGGATTGTCCCGGAGTCGGGCTTCTCCTGCCCGGTGATGAGCCGGAAAAGCGTCGTCTTCCCGGCGCCGTTCGGGCCGATGATGCCCACGATGCCGCCCCGCGGCAGCTTGAACGTCAGGTCGTCGATCAAGAGATTATCTCCGTACCCCTTCTTCACGTGCGTGGCCTCGATGACCAGCTCGCCGAGGCGCGGTCCGGGCGGGACGTAGATCTCGACCGCCTCCGGGACCCTCTCGGTCTCCTCCGCCACAAGCCGCTCGTAGGCGACAAGCCGCGCCTTCCCCTTGGCCTGCCGGGCGCGCGGCGCCATCCTGACCCATTCGAGCTCGCGCTCGAGGGTGCGCTGGCGGGCGCTCTGGGCCTTTTCCTCCTGGGCGAGGCGGGTGCTCTTCTGGTCGAGCCAGGAGGAGTAGTTCCCCTCCCACGGGATCCCGGTGCCCCGGTCAAGCTCGAGGATCCAGCCCGCAACGTTGTCGAGGAAGTAGCGGTCGTGGGTCACCGCGACGACGGTGCCGGGGTACTCCTTCAGGAAGCGCTCGAGCCAGGCGACCGACTCGGCGTCGAGATGGTTCGTTGGCTCGTCAAGAAGAAGAAGGTCGGGGCGCTGGAGAAGAAGCCGGCAAAGCGCGACGCGGCGCCTCTCGCCACCGGAGATCTGGGTCACGTCGGCGTCGGGAGGGGGGCAGCGCAGCGCGTCCATGGCGATCTCGAGCGTGTGGTCGAGCTCCCACGCCCCCGCGGCGTCGATCTTGTCCTGGAGGGTGCCCTGCTCCTCGAGGAGCTTTTCCATCTCGCCCGGCCCCAGGGGCTCGGCGAGGCGGTCGCCAATCGCGTTGAACCGATCGAGAAGCGCGCGCGTCCCGGCCACCCCTTCTTCGACGTTGCCGAGCACGGTCTTCTTCGGGTCGAGCCGGGGCTCCTGGGAGAGCATCCCAACCTTGATCCCCTTGCTCGCGAAGGCCTCGCCGAAAAACTCCTTGTCCTCTCCCGCCATGACGCGCAAGAGCGAGCTCTTGCCGGCGCCGTTCGGGCCGATGACACCGATCTTGGCGCCGAAGAAAAACGACAGCCAGATGTCTTTCAGGATCTCCCGCTTGGGGGGAACCACTTTGCGAAGACCCTGCATCTGGAAGATATAGTCGGGACTCATGCGTCTCCTTCAACGGTGCGCCGCTAACACCAGGTGCCGTGAGCGGGCATCTTACCCCAGTCCCGGGCATGCTCTCCGATTCAAACTGCGGTAGACTGTCCGCTTTCCCGCGCCACGTCGCCCCTGGCCGGGACCTCCATGGGGTTCGGGGCCGTCAAACGACGAAAGGAGTCGATTCGATGAAGAAGTTCTTTGTCCTGGCGCTCGCCGTGTTCTTCGCCGCCATATCGTGCGGGAAGGCCGCGGCCCCGGAGGTGACGACCGATGAGCAGAAGACCCTGTACGCTCTCGGCATGATCCTCAGCGACAACCTGCAGCAGTTCAGTCTCACGGAACCGGAGCTCGAGATCGTCAAGGCGGGCCTGACCGACGCCTACATGCACCGCAAGACCCAGGTGGATTTGCAGACCTTCGGCCCCAAGGTGCGGGACCTCGCGCAGACGCGCAGCAAGGCGGGGGCGGAGGCTGAGAAGACGGCGGGTCAGGCCAGACTCGCGAAGGCGGCGGGGGAAAAAGGGGCGGTGAAGAACCCTGCAGGGTTCGTCCTGCAGGAGATCAAGGCGGGGACCGGCCCTTCGCCGAAGGCGACCGACAGGGTCAAGGTGCACTACACGGGCACCCTCGCGGACGGGACGGTGTTCGACAGCTCGGTGGAGCGGGGCGAGCCGGCGACCTTCATGCTGAACCAGGTGATCCCCTGCTGGACCCAGGGTCTCCAGACGATGAAGGTGGGCGGCAAGGTCAAGCTCACCTGCCCGTCCGAACTGGCGTACGGCGACCGGGGATTCCCGCCCAAGATCAAGCCGGGCGCGACCCTCACCTTCGAGGTCGAGCTGCTTTCCA
>JANMQK010000248.1:0-2020 GCA_031370485.1 Acidobacteriota bacterium
GCTGTTCGCGGACCGCCACCCGGTCCCGTACGACGTCCTGTCGATCGGGATCGGCTCCGTCACCGACCGCGAGGGCGTCACCATCGAGGGCCTCACGATCGAGGGCGCCGACGTCGCGAGCGGGACGCTCGCGCCGATCAAGCCGATGCAGACGTTTCTTGATCGCCTCGACCGGAGGATCGAGACATTGCGGCCGGGACGTGGCGGGCGGCCGCTGCGCGTGGCCGTGGTCGGAGGCGGCGCCGCGGGGGTCGAGGTGGCGTTCTGTCTCCTGCCGCGCCTACGCCGTCTGCCCGGCGCGGTGCCGTTCGAGCTGTCGCTCGTCGAAATGGGGAATCGCCTCCTGCCGGGGATGCCCGCCGCGTCGGCGAGGCTGGCCGCGAGACTGCTGGCGGCCCGGGGCGTGACGCTGCTTCTTGGGAGAAGGGTACGGGCCGTTGGCGAGGCAGCGCTCGTCCTGGAGGACGGCGAGGAGCGGCACGCCGATGTCGTCCTCTGGGCGGCCGGGGCGCGCGGGCCCGCCCTGCTAGGGGGGCTCGGCCTGCCGGCCGACTCGCGGGGCTTCCTTCTGACCCGGCCGACGCTTCAGACGACCGCGGACGCGCCGATCTTCGCCGTCGGCGATTCGGGGACGATCATCGATCACCCCGCAGCCAAGGCCGGCGTGCATGCCGTACGCCAGGGGCCGGTCCTTCTTGAAAACTTGAGGCGGCTTCTCGCCGGCCGGCCGCTCCGCGAGTACGTCCCGCAGCGCGACTTCCTGCGGATCCTCGCCACCGGCGACCGGCGCGCGATCCTCGTCTACAAGGGGCTATCCTTCCACGGCCGCTGGTGCTGGTGGCTGAAGGACGCCATCGACGGCCGCTTCATGGAAAGGTACCGGGTGTAGCGGAGCCCGAATGTGACCGGGCGCCGCTCAGCGGCCCTTCGCTGGCGCTTTCATGCCCAGCCCGCGGCCGGTGACGAGGTAGGTGGCGAAGCTGCCGAGCCAGTGGCCCCCTTCATAATGCTCCCCCGTGACCGCGGCGAGGCCGCGCTCGCGGTGCTTGCGGGCGGCGGCGCGGATGGCGGGGAGCCTCTTATCGCCCGGCGGCAGGCCGGTGGCGATTCCTTCAAGCATCCAGGCGCGGCTGAGGTTCAGGCCGTCGAGGTGAGCCAGCTTCGGATCGCCGGGGTCGGTCACGACCGCTGGATCGAGCCATGTGCCCCGGCCTCCTTTCGCGGTGCCCGCGTTCGAGGCGCTGTCCTTCGGGATGCCTGGCAGGAACTCCTTCAGCCAGGCGGCGTACTCGGCCGGATGCAGAATGCGGCGCATCAGGTCGGCCTCGGCCAGGCAGGGCGAAAGGAAATCCTGTCCCGAGGGTTCGTAGGATAGGGGGCAGCCGCGGTCATTGAGGTAATAGTGCCGGGCGCGGGAGACCACGAGGTCTTCCATCTCCCGATCGCCGGCGGTCCGGGCCCAGTCGAGGACGAGCCCGAAGGCGAACGCCGTCTGGTCGTGCTCGCCAATCCGTATGGGGTAGGTCAGCTTCGGAAGCCAAGCGGCCAGCCGCTCCTTGGCTTCCCTCTCCAGCGGCCCGAGCGCGGCGGACCAGCGCCGGGCATTGTCATCATTCCATTCGCGCAGCTCGGCGCAGAGTTGCAGCAGCCAGGCCAGCCCGTACGGCCGCTCGAAAGAGACCCTGCCGGGTCCCTTCAGGTATCGCACCTCCGCCTCGATGTTCGCATAGGTCAGGCTCCGGGAGATTTCCTCGACGGCGCGGGATGCGAAGGGCGCGTCCGGGAAGGTCCGCGCCAACCGCGCCAGCAGCCAGTGGCCGTGAACAGACGAGTGCCAGTCGTAGCAGCCGAAAAAGGCCGGCGTCAGCTCGCGGGGCGGGCGGACGTCGGCGTCGCTGTTGAGGACGTGGGCGATCTTGTTCGGATACTCGCGGTGCACGCAGTCAAGCGCCAGGCGGGCGAACCGCCCGGCGCTCGCGGAGTCCAGGCCGGCGGGCGGAGCCGGATTGGCAGGCAAAGC
>JANMQK010000372.1:0-9982 GCA_031370485.1 Acidobacteriota bacterium
CGACCTCCAGAAGGTCGATCGTGCGCTCGGCGCCGACCCCGAAGAACACCTCTCCAGGGGGGGACTGGCTGAGATAGGAAGGACCAGCGCCCACCTCGCGGATCTGCGAGACGGGGCCCGTGACCGCCCGGACCAGGGCGCCGGTGGCGAACGTGGACGTGGCCCGGCGGGGGCCACCGGAGGCGTGGCGCGCGCCTGTGGACGGCGCCGGCCCGCGCAACACGACACGAAGCCAGCCCCCCTTGTTCGCGTCCGCGTCGTTCCTGAGCAGCCGCGCCTCGCCGCCGTTCACGACGATCGCGGCGTCCAGGTCGCCGTCCCCGTCGTAGTCGGCGAACGCGGCGCCGCGCCCCACGTTCGTCTCCCCGAACGCCCGGCCGCTCACCGCTCCCGCCTCGAAGAAGCCCCGCCCCCGTCCTCCGTTCCAGAAGAGAAGGTTTTTCATCGGCACCAGGAGCGCCGGGTCGTCGTCCCTCTGGAAGGTGCTGCCGTTGACGACCAGAAGGTCGAGCCGGCCGTCGTTGTCGTAGTCGAAGAACTCGGTGCCCCAGCCGACGTAGTCGAGGGCGATCTGGCCCAGGCCGTTCATGTCGGCCTGATCGAGGAAATGCATCGGGTCGGCGCCGGTCGACTTCATGGCCCCTTTCTGGTTCTCGTAGAGGGCGTTTTCCTGGGCGATCCAGTGGGTCACGAAGATGTCCAGGTCGCCGTCGTTCTCCCAGTCGCCGATCGCAAGGCCCATGGCTCCCCGGTAGTCGGCCACCCAGGCGGAGTGGCTCACGTCCTGGAATGTGCCGTCGCCGCGGTTGCGGTACATCGCGTTGTCGGAGATGTCGTTGGCGACGTAGAGGTCCGGCCAGCCGTCGCCGTCGAAATCGGCCCAGGCCGTGGAAAGCGACCGTCCCGTGGGATTGTCGACGCCCGCCGCTTTCGCGACCTCGCGGAACCTCCCGCCGTTGTTCCGGAAGAGAAGGTTTCTTTCCGGGGTATAGGTCGACGGGTTCAGGGTGAAGGGGACGACCGCCTTGTACTGCTGCGAGGTCTTTCCTGCCAGCGCCTGGTCGAAGCGGTAGCGGACATACCCGCAGACGTAAAGATCGAGATCGCCGTCCCGATCGTAGTCGGCCCAGGAGGCGCCGGTCCAGAAGCCTTCGAGCCCGCCCATCCCGGCCCGCCCTGAGACCTCCTCGAAAGTGCCGTCGCCGCGGTTGCGGTAAAGCAGGATCGTGCCGAAGCGGGTGACGACGAGATCGAGGAATCCGTCACCGTCGTAGTCCCCCCAGGCGGCGCCCATCCCCATGCCGCGCGCCCCGACACCGGCTTCATCGGTCACGTCGGTAAACGTGCCGTCGCCATTGTTGCGGTAGAGGGTCGAGCGGGCCGGCGAGACCGCGATGGCAGCCGCGTCGTCGGTCAGCAGCCCCGACTCGTTCACGAGATAAAGGTCCGGGTCGCCGTCGTTGTCGTAGTCCCCCCAGGCCGCGCCCGACCCCATGTCTTCGGGGAGCTGTGTCGAGCGCCGGCCGTGGAAGTGCGTGAAATGCACGCCGGCTGCCGCCGCGGCGTCGGTGAAGGTGATGCGCGGCACCTCGGGTGGCAGGGTGCGCTCGAGGCGCCGCGTGATCTCGTCGCTCTGGGCGGCCTCGGTGCCGGGAGTGTAGGGCGCCGGCCCGGAGCGGAAAAAGACCAGCCACGAGGCGAGGCCCAGGAAGGCGATGCCGACGAAAACAAGGGTGAGACGCGCGCGCCGCCTGAAACCCCCGGCGGCCGGACGCGCCTGCACTTCGGTCATGGGGCCGCGGTCGCGATCCGCTCGCGCAGGGTGATCCGCGCCTCGGCGCGCGCCATCTCCGTCACCGGCATCGTCAGCCCCGCCTTCTCACCGAACATGAAGTTGAGCAGGTACTGGTCGACCTTGCGGTACAGAAGACGCGCCGTCACGCGCAAGGGCCCCACGGCCGCCTTCGGCGCCGCGAAGGCGAACAACTTCTCGCCCGTGACCGGTTGCGATGCCGCGTCGGCCCCGCCCGGGCAGCGGAACGAATAGTCGGCCGTGTCGGAGAAGCCCGGAAACAGGGAACGGCGGTACCGCACGCCGACCATCTCCCACAGGTTGTGCCGGTCGATGAGGTTCCCGTACTGGTCGACCGGCTCGGCCTTGAACATGAAAGCCCCCGGCTTGATGAAGTGGCGTTCGTCGACGGTGCCCGAGGAGAAGACGACGTTTCCGTCCCCGTCGGCGACCTTGATCTCGACCCAGGCCTGGATGATGTCCAGGGGGCCTGTCGGGAAGTCGTGCCCCACCTTGTTGGAGGTGACCACGGCCTTCAGGGCGATCTGATCTCCCATGGAGGCCTGCTGCGGCGCCTGGATCTCGAGCGCGACCGCCGGTCCCTTCGACCACTTGTCGGCGATCTCGGGAATCTCGTACTCGCCGCGCAGCCATTTCTCGGTCAGCTCGATCTGCTTGTCCGCCCCGGGCAACTTCAGGAGCGCCGGCATCGCCTGGTTGGCGCCGATGAAGCGGTGGCTGCGGTGCCGGCCGTCGCCGGGCGTGCGGTTGTAGTCCGAGGCGTCACCCGAAGCGGGGTCGGTCGACGCCTCGAGAGGCATGTGGCACTCGCGGCACTCGATGGTCTTCGTCGGGTCCCCGGGATGGTTCCAGCGGCTCTTGCGCCAGTTGTCGTACTGGTTCTGCAGCTGCACCCACCCGACGTTGTTGACCTCCCGGTCGATGAACTGCTTGTGGCAGGCGGCGCAGTACTCGGGGGTCTTGAACAACCGCTTGCTCAGTTCGGCGAGATGCTGGCGCGGGTAGGCGCGGATCAGGAAGTCCCGCATCACCCGCGCGCCCCGCCCGTCGCGCAGCTCGAACAGGTAGCGATCGGGCTGGGCGAGGATGAAGTTGGCGTTCCCCTCGAGGTCGGTCTTCCTGACCGAGTGGCAGACCAGGCACGACACCCCTTCGTTGTAGCCGGCGAGAGACGTCAGCTTCTCGTTGAAGATGTTCTTGGCGCCGGAGAAGAGGGAAATCGGATCGTGGCAGCCGCCGCAGTAGCGCGTCGACTCGGCGCCGTTCTGCTTCGCCATCTCGGTCTGGATCCGCTGAAACCCCACGTCCATCGCCGCCCAGCGGTGGGCGCTGACGCTCCATTCGGCCACGATCGTCTCGTGGCAGCGGGACGTGCCGCAGGACTCCGAGCCGCTGAGCGAGCGCGGGTCGTAGGCGTGCCCGCTCGCCGTCTTCGCCAGGCTGGGAGCGAAGGGACGGTCGGGCCCGTACTTGAAGGAGTAGTCCGCCGGAAACGTGTTGTTCAATTTCTCTCCGGGGTAGACGGCCCAGAGGATTCCCGCCACCGCGAAGCAGCCGGCGCAGGCGAGTGCGGCCTTCGCGAGGGAGCGGCGCTGCGCGGCCAGGAGCCCCGCCGCCCCTCCCGCGACGACCGCGACGCGATCGCGCACGAGGATGACGACGAGGTGAGGCAGCGTGAACGCGATGAGGCCGAAGGTCGAGACGATGTGCGCCATGTCCCAGGCGTAGGAGATCCGCCGCCCGAAAAGCGCCTGCGCGGTGAGCACGATGCCCGAGACGACCGCGACCAGGGTCGCGGCGGCGGCGAGGTACCCCATGACCTTGACCGCGGTCAGCGTCCGGCTCCAGTACACCTTGAGATGGCGCACCTGGTAGAGAAGCGCCGGAATAAGGGCCAGAAGCCCGATCCCCGTGTGCGTGACGACCAGCCACTGGTTCGGCACCGAGAACGGCAGAAGGTAGATCGACAGCCCGCTCAATGTCTCGAACGCGATCCAGGCGAGCGCGAACGCCGCCAGGCCCCGCCGCCACTCCGACTCGCGCGCCGCGATGCCGACGGCGCCAGAAGACACTCCCCCCGTCCCCTCGATGGTCAATGCCATGCGCGGCTCTCCCTGTTGGTCACTCGCGTTTAAGCACCCAAATATGGAGGGAGAATGCGCTTACGACAATCGCCCGTCCGGGTGAACTTTCTCACCCGAACGGGTGAGGCGGCGTGACAGTGGCCGGACCGGGAAGATTTCAGGCGTCCGGGGGACGGATGCCGTGCGACAGGGCGAAGGCGGCGGCGTGCGAACGGCTCGAGACCTTCAGCTTGCGAAAGAGGCTCTTGAGGTGCGAGGCCACCGTGTTGACGCTGACGTGGAGCCGGCTGCCGATCGCGGCGTTGCCGAGCCCGCCGGCGAGAAGCGCCAGGATCTCGCGCTCCCGGGCAGTGAGAGGCGGGATGGGTGATCCCGGCTCGCCGCCGGTCATCTCGACAAAACGCTTCGCGACCGACGCCGAAAGCTCCACCTGGATCGTCTTGTCCCGGGTCACGTCGCGCAGCAGAAGCGCCCGCCCGATCGGCCGCCCGTCCGCCGACAGGCAGACCGAGGCGATGGCGCGCAGCGACCGCGCGGGCGGGAAGGTGAGATCACTCGTCACCGGCGCGGTCTCGCCGCGGGCCGACTCCCAGAACGCCAGGACGTCTGGATTCCTCACGAAATCCTTGATGCGCGATCCGAGGGCCCGCGTGGCGTCGACACCCAGAATCTCCGCGGCGCGCCGGTTGAGGTGGAAGGCGCGCCCGTCGGGGTCGAACAGCACCAACCCGTCGGCCAGCCCCTGGATGGCGCCGTAGAGCAGGCACTCCCCGCACCGGCCCTGCAGATCGATCTGGACGACCATCCCGGCCCGCCTTCCCGCGGGGCCGCCGGTTGCAACCCGCGGCCTCTCGCTGATATCGCGCTGGGCTGACGGTACCACGCTGCCCCGGCCGCCTGCAATCGGATCGCGGCGACATCGGATCGCTGCAACATGATCCAGATCATGGCAATGAAAGCCCGGCCGGGCCCATCCTGCAGGGTAACGCGCCCTGACTCGTCCGAAGTCCGCCCAGGGGAGGGACCATGAAGGCGTTCCAGCCGAAGCCCGCCGACTCGTTCGAATTCAAGGACATCACCTACCGCAAGAAGGACTGGGTGGCGACGGTCACGATCAACCGCCCCCAGGCGCACAACGCCTACTCCACCCTGGCGCTCCAGGAGATGTGCGAGGCGTTCCAGGACGCCTCGTGGGACGACGGTGTCGCGGTGCTGGTCCTGACCGGCGCCGGGGAGAAGGCCTTCTGCACCGGGGGGGACGTCAAGGAATACGCCGCCGAATACACGCGCAGGCCACGGGACTACTGGAAATGGATGGGGCTTTTCGTCGCCTGCCACGATCTTCTCCGCAACATCGGCAAACCGACCATCGCCCGGATCAACGGCATCGTCGCCGGAGGGGGGAACGAGTTCAACCTGGCCTGCGACCTCGCCGTGATGGCGGAGCACGCCTCGATCCGCCAGGTCGGGACGCAGGTCGGGAGCGTTGCCGCCGGCGGGGCCACCCAGTGGCTGCCGATCACCGTCGGCGACCGCCGGGCGCGGGAAATCCTTTTCCTGTGCGAGCCGATCGAGCCGCCCCAGTGCCTCGAATGGGGCCTGGTCAACCGTGTCGTCCCGTCGGTGAAAGCACCGGGCGGCGGCTTTCTCGAGCCGAAGGATCTTGCGGCCGTCAAGAAGGCGCTCGAGGGGGGGGCGACGATCGATCTCGGTCCTCTGGACGAGGCCGTGGGCGAATACACCTCGAAGCTCATCGAGAAGTTTCCCGAGTGCACCCGCTACACCAAGCAGCAGGTGAACTTCTGGAAAGACTTCGCCTGGCACCAGACGATTGGCCACGCGAGGGACTGGCTCTCGGTGCACTACACCTCCTGGGAGCCGAATGAAGGAATGAACGCGTTCGTCGAGAAGCGGCCGCCGGACTACATGGCGCTGAGGCGGCGCGCCGCCAGTGGCGGGTCGAGCGAGTTCCCCTGGGGGCCGTACGCCGCGCGCTGCGGCGCCTGCGGCGCGAAAGCGCTTCCGGAAGAATTCGCCTTCTGCGGCGCCTGCGGCCGCCCGCTCGGGAAGAAGTAGATGGAGCCCGTGCGAGGGCAGGGTGGCGCCAACGGGAGGGTGGCGCTTGTGACCGGCGCTTTCGGCGGCATCGGGGCCGCGGTGGCCGAAGCGCTCGCGCGCGGCGGCGCCGACGTGGCGCTTCTCGACGCGCGCCCCGTGCCGGAGGGCAAGGCGGCGGCCGCGGCCGTCGAAGCGCTCGGGCGGCGCGCCCGGGTCCTTTCGGCCGACGTGACCGACGAGGGCGCGGTGGCAGCGGCGTTCGAGGAGGTCACGCGCTCGCTCGGCGAGCCCGACATCCTCGTCAACAACGCCGGCATCTGCGACGACGCCATGATCTGGAAGATGTCGGCCCAGGCCTGGCGGCGGGTTATCGAGGTGAACCTGACCGGAGCGTTCCTGGTGCTGCGCGCCGCGGTTCCGGCGATGCGCCGCCGCGGCTGGGGCCGGGTGGTGCAGGTGGCCTCGATCAACGCGGAGAGGGGAAAGGCCGGCCAGGCGAACTACGCTGCGAGCAAGGCGGGGCTCATCGCGCTCACGAAGACCGCGGCGCGCGAGCTGGGGCCGAAGGGGATCACCGTGAACGCCGTGGCGCCCGGATACATCGAGACGCCGATGACGGCACGGCTCCCGGTCGAGGTGCGCGAGCGGGCGCTGGCCGAGACGGCGCTCGGCCGGACCGGACGCCCCGCCGACGTGGCCGCGGTGGTCGCGTTTCTCTGCACCGAGTCGGCGGGGCACGTCACCGGACAGGTGATCAGGGTGGACGGCGGACAGTATCTCTGAGAGGAGGCGGCGATGAAGGCGGCGATCTTCCATGGCCCCGGACGGGCGCTGTCGATCGAGGAGCGGCCGGTGCCGAAGCCGGGCCCGGGGGAGATCCTGGTGCGGGTCGCCGCCTGCGGCGTCTGCCACACCGACCTGCACTACCTGGACCACGGCACGAAGACCTTCAAGGAGCCGCCCCTCATCCTGGGGCACGAGCCGTCCGGCACGGTGGAGGCGAACGGTCCCGGAAGCGCGGCCTTCAAGCCGGGGGACCGGGTCCTCTTGCCGGCGGTCTTGACATGCGGTATCTGCCGGTTGTGCCGCCTGGGGCGGGAGAACATCTGCGAGGCGATGCGGATGTTCGGCAACCACATGGACGGCGCCTACGCCGAGTTCGTGGCCGCACCCGAGAAGGACGCGTTCCCGCTGCCGAAAGAGATCCCGCTCGAGGAGGGGAGCATCATCGCCGACGCGCTCTCGACACCGTTTCACGCCGTCGTCCGCCGCGGCCAGGTCCGCCCCGGCGAGTCGGTCGTCGTGTTCGGCTGCGGCGGCGTCGGGATGAACGTCGTGCAGGTCGCTTCTGCCGCGGGGGGCCGGGTGATCGCGGTGGACGTGTCGGAGGACAAGCTCGAGCGCGCCCGGCGGCTGGGGGCGTGGGCGGTCATCCACCCTCCCTCCGCGGGTGATGTTCCGAAGGCGGTGCGCAAGATCACCGACGGCGGCGCGGAGGTCGCGTTCGAGGCGATTGGCCGCCCGCAGACGATCCGGCAGGCATTCGATTCGCTGCGGACCGGCGGACGCCTGGTCGTTGTCGGCTTCACGGCCGAAGAGGTGCCGATCCCCGCTGGGCGCGTCATGTTCCGCGAGATAACCATTCTCGGTTCTCTCGGCTGCCGGCCGGTCGACTACCCGCCGCTCATCCGCATGGTCCAGGACGGGCGGATCAAGGTGAAGGAACTGGTCACGCACCGCTTCCCGCTCGCGCGGATCAACGACGCCTTCGACCTGCTCAGAAAGGGCGAGGCGCTCCGGTCGATCGTGCTGCCGGGGCAGGCGACCTCCTAGGAGAGCGGCGATGCAGGGACGCGAGACGGCCGATTCGGACATCCGCGAGATGGCGCGGCGCTCGGAGGAGATGGTCCGCGACCCGGAGTTCAAGCCGGTCGCAGACTGGAAGCGGGCCCATCCGGGACAGCGCGCCGTCGGCTATTTCCCGGTCTACGTCCCGGCGGAAATCATCCACGCAGCGGGGATGCTGCCGGTCGGGGTCTTCGGCGCCGGCGGGACGGTCGAGATCGACCACGCCGACTCGCGCATCCAGTCGTTCGTCTGCTCGATCTCCCGCTCGACCCTGGAGCTCGGGCTCACGAAGCGCCTCGACATTCTCGACGGGATGGTCTTCGGAAGCATCTGCGACGTGGCCCGGAACCTCTCGGGGATCTGGCGCCGCAACTTCCCCGGCACGCTGGCGGAATATGTCCATTACCCGCAGAACCCGGACTCGGCTCACGCCGTCCCGTACTACAGGGGCGAGCTGGCGCGGCTGCGCGGGCGGCTCGCCGAGGTCGCGGGTCACGAGATCGGTGACGAGGCGCTCCGTAAAAGCATCGGCGTCTTCAACGCGGCGCGGCGGCGGGTCGCCGAGGTGTACGAGTTGCGGCGCGCCGAGCCGTGGCGGGCGACCTGGCGCGAGACCTACGCACTTCTCCGCGCCGGGAACGTCCTGCCGGTGGAGGAGCACACGGCCCTTCTCGAGCGCGCCCTGCCGCTTCTGCGCGCGCGGGAGATTCCGCGCCGCGACCGCGTGCGGGTCGTCGTCGAGGGCTCGTTCTGCGAGCAGCCGCCGCCCCAGCTTCTTGACACGATCGAGGAGGCCGGCTGCTATGTGGTGGAGGACGACCTGCTTCTCGGGATGCGCTGGTTCGACACCCCGGTCTCCGTCGAGGGCGATCCGCTGGAGGCGCTGGCGCGGGCGTTTCTCGGCTCGTGCGTCACCACGTCGATCAAGCACGACCGGAGGCGCAAGGGGGACGCCCTCCTCCAGCGGGTCAGGGAGTCGCGCGCGGAGGGGGTGATCTTCTCGGCGGCCAAGTTCTGCGAGCCGGCCCTGCTCGACTACCCGCTGATGCGGGCGGCCCTGGAGAGGGAGGGTGTCCCCAGCCTGGCGTTCGAGTTCGAGGAGAAGATGGGCACCTTCGACAGCATGAAGACCCAGGTCGAGACGTTCGTCGAATCGGTCCTTTTCTTCGGTCCGGACGAGAAGGGCGGTCCGCGGCAGAGGACGGCGGAGGGAGCGTCATGAGCGAGCAGTACGAGCACCAGGGGAAAGGGCGCGACCTCCAGAAGAAGCTCCTTGGCGACTGGTACCGCAGCCTCGAGACGGCTGCGGGCGAGGGGCGCAAGGTGGCCTACCTCTTCGTCCCCGGCAACATCGTCGAGCTTTTGCGCGCCTTCGACTTCGAGGTCTGCTACCCCGAGATCAACGCCCTGCAGTGCGGCATCAAGAAGGTCTCCTCCGGCTTCATCATGGGGGCCGAGGACATGGGCTATTCGTCCGATGTCTGCGGCTACGTGAAGAACGACATCGGCATGTGGAAGGAAGGCAACAAGGGCCCTAGCGGCCAATTGCCGCGGCCCGACCTGCTGCTCTGCACCTACTGCGGCTGCACGACCTTCATCAAGTGGTTCGAGGCGCTGGCGGAATACTACGACGTCCCACTGGTCATGCTGGACGTGCCGTACCAGCGCGCCGACCGGATCGAGCCGGGCGATGTCGCGTATCTCGTCGGGCAGCTCAAGGAGCTGGCCGTGACCTGCAAGAAGATCACGGGCCGGAAGCTGGATGACTCCAAACTCGAGGAGATCTTGGCGCGGTCGGCCGAGGCCGAGGATCTCTGGTCCGACATCCTGCACTCGGCGCGGCACCGGCCCTCTCCCTTCGACGCCTACTTCGAGGCGGTTTTCTTCATGGCGCCGATCTACGCACTGCGCGGCACCCAGGAGTGCGTCGAGTATTACCGGACCGCGAAGGCTGAGATCGACGAGCGGCTGGCGCACGGTCTCGGGCCGGCCGGTGAGGAGCGGTTCCGGGTCGTCGTCGAGGGGCCGCCCCCCTGGCCGGCCTTCCGCGCGTTCTGGGAGCTGTTCAAGGAATGGGGGGTCGTCGCGGTGGCTTCGTCGTATTCTAAGGTCGGCGGGTTCTGGGACCGCGGCTTCCGGCACGACCCGCGCCGCCCGTTCGAGTCGATCGCCGAGTACT
>JANMQK010000024.1:0-7360 GCA_031370485.1 Acidobacteriota bacterium
CATCGGCCCCGCGACCGCGGCCTCGCTCGAGCGGAAAGGCATCCGCGTGGCTGAAGTCCCCGAAGAGTACCGGGCCGAGGGACTGGTCAAGGTCCTGCGGCGCCGGACGCTCAAAGGCGCCGGTGTGCTGATCCCGCGGGCGGCCGCGGCGCGCGATCTCCTGGTCACCGAGCTGACGCGCCTCGGGGCGCGGGTTGACGTCGTGCCGGTGTACCGCACCCGCCCGTCTCGCGAGGGGGTGCAGGAGGTGAGGGAGGCGTTGCGCGCCGGCGCGATCGATCTGGTCACCTTCGCGTCCTCCTCGACGGTCACCCACTTCCTCCGCAAGTTCCCCCACGCTGCGGATCGGGTCCTCCTGCGCAAGGTGCCGGCGGGGGTGATCGGACCGATCACGGCGCGGACCGCGCGGGCGGGCGGTTTCCGGGTGGCGGTGATGCCGGGGGAGTACACGATTCCGGCGCTGGCGCAGGCGATCACGAAGCGCTTTGGCCGCGGGCGGCCTTGAACGGCGGCGGGGCGCTGTGCTAGGTTGGCGTTCTCCACGAGGATGACATGGACACGCAGGCAGGACCTCCGAAGAAAACCCCGCTCAACGGCCTGTTCCGGGAGATGGGTGCGCGCCTCGTCGACTTCGCGGGCTGGGAGATGCCCGTCCATTTCTCCTCGATCCTCGAAGAGCACCACGCGGTGCGCGGGGCCGCCGGGATCTTCGACGTCAGCCACATGGGGGAAATCCACGTCGGAGGGGGAGGGGCGCTCCTCCTGATCCAGGGTCTGACGTGCAACGACGCGGCCCGGCTCCAGACCGGGCAGGCGCACTACACCGCGCTCACGACGGAGAAAGGGACCTTCGTCGACGACATCCTGGTCTATCGCCGGGGGCGCGACGACTTCTTCCTGGTGGTCAACGCCGGGAACACCGACAAGGACTTCGCCTGGATCGCGCGCCATGCCGAGAAGGACGTCGAGGTCGTGAACGCCTCGGCCCGCTGGGCGCAGCTTGCGCTGCAGGGCCCGAAGGCCGAGACGATCCTCGCCTCGCTGACCCCGCTGCCGCTGCGGTCGATGCGCTACTACCATTTCCTTGAAGGCGAGGTGCGGGGAGTGCCGTCGATCGTGTCGCGCACGGGGTACACGGGCGAGGACGGCTTCGAGATCTACCTGCCTCCCGGGGCGGCGGCCGACGTGTACAGGGCGATCCTGGACGCGGGCCGTGCCCATGGAATCCGGCCGTGCGGGCTGGGGGCGCGTGACACCCTGCGCCTGGAGGCGCGCATGGCCCTCTATGGCAACGACATCGACGAGACGACCACCGTCTTCGAGGCGGGGCTCGAGTGGATCGTCCGTCTCGAGAAGGGGGATTTCATAGGCCGCGGGCCGCTCGCCCGCGAGCAGGAGACCGGGCCGAAACGAAGGCTCGTCGGTTTCGAAATGCTCGATCCGGGGATCGCGCGCCATGGGTACCCGGTTTTCGAGGGGGGCCGGGAAGTCGGGACAGTGACCTCCGGGACCCTGGGTCCCACCGTGAAAAAAAACATCGGACTGGCCTACGTGCCCACCGCGCTGTCCGCGGCGGGAACGCGGCTGTCCATTGGCATCCGGGGGCGGCAGGCGGCGGTGGTCGTCGTGCCCACGCCCTTCTACAAGCGCCAGCGCTGAGGAGGCTCGTGTGAGCAAAGGGGACGGGATCTATCCCGACGATCTGAAATACACCAAGGAGCACGAGTGGCTGGGGCTGCAGGGGGACATCGGCACCGTCGGCATCACCCATTTCGCGCAGTCGGAGCTTGGTGACATCGTCTATGTGGAGCTGCCGGCGGTCGGCACGGCGATGGTCGCCGGAGAGCCGTTCGGGACCGTCGAGTCGGTCAAGGCTGTGTCCGAGCTCTTCGCGCCGGCGTCGGGCGAGGTGGTCGAGGTCAACACGGCCCTCGCGGCCGCGCAGGAGGCCGTCAACCGCGACCCCTACGGGGAGGGGTGGCTCATCAAGATGCGCGTGGCGGAGCCCGGCGAGACCGCCGGACTGCTGACCCCGGCCCAGTACCGGAAGTTCATCGAGGACGAGGCGAACTGAGATGGGCGACGCCCACCGGTACATCCCGGCGTCCGACGCCGACCGCGACGCCATGCTCCGGGAGATCGGCGTGGCGAGCATCGACGATCTCTTCGCCTCGATCCCCCAATCGCTCCGCCTGACGCGCGGCCTGGACATCGCGGGGCCCCTTGCCGAGAGCGACCTCGTGGCGGAGTTGAGCGTCCTGGCGCGGGCCAACCGCGACCTCGACGGGCGCTCGCAGTTTCTCGGCGGCGGGGCTTACCGCCACTTCGCCCCCTCGGTCGTCGACCACCTGATCTCGCGCACGGAGTTCTACTCCTCCTACACCCCCTACCAGCCGGAAATCAGTCAGGGGACCCTGCAGGCGATCTTCGAATACCAGACGCTCATCTGCCAGCTCACGGAGCTCGACATCAGCAACGCCTCGATGTACGACGGGGCCTCGGCCCTGGCCGAGGGCATTCTGATGGCCGAGCGGACGAACCCGCGGCGGCGGGTCGTGGTCTCCGACGCGGTGCACCCCGAGTATCTTCAAGTGTCACGGACCTACCTGGCGAACCTGGACGTCGAGATGGCGCCGCTGGCGCACCGCGAGGACGGCACCGTCGATCCAAAGGCCGCGGTCGCGGCGCTCGCGTCGAAGGCCAGCGCCCTCGTCGTCCAGCACCCGAATTTCTTCGGCTGTCTCGAGGACGTGACGGCGCTGGCGCGCGCCGCGCGGGACGCCGGGGCCGCCCTGATCGTCGTGGTCACCGAGCCGGTGGCTCTCGGCATCCTCAAGGGGCCCGGCAGCCAGGGCGCCGACATCGTCCTGGGAGAAGCGCAGTCCTTCGGCGTGCCGCTGTCCTACGGAGGCCCGTATCTCGGGTTCATGGCGGCCAGGAAAAACTACCTGCGCAGCATGCCGGGACGGCTGGTGGGAGAGGCCCTGGACGCGGATGGGCGGCGCGGGTACGTGCTCACCCTGTCGACCCGCGAGCAGCACATCAGGCGCGAGAAGGCGACCTCCAATATCTGCACCAACGAAGGGCTGTGCGCCCTGACGGCGGCGATTTTCATGGCGACCCTCGGCAAGGCGGGGCTCAGGGACCTGGCGCGGCACAACCACGCCAAGGCGGCCTACGCCCGGGAGCGGATCGCGTCCGCCAAGGGGTGCAGCGTCCTCCACGCCGCCCCGGTGTTCAACGAGTTCGTGGTGCGTCTTCCGATCGCGGCCGAGGCGGCCGTCGCGGCGCTGGGGGAGCGCGGCATCCTGCCCGGCCTGCCGCTGTCGCGCTATTTCCCGGAACGCGATCGCGACCTGCTGGTGACGGTCACCGAGGTGAACCCGCGCGCCGAGATCGACCGCCTGGCGGCTGAGCTCGGGAGGCTTGCCTGAGATGCAACCCCGCACGTTGCGCCCGCCGGAAAAGCTCCTGTTCGAAGTTTCACGGCCCGGCCGCCGCGGGAGCGCGCTGCCGCCGCTCGACGTGCCGGATCCCGAACGCTACGACCTGCCCGCCGCCTATCTCCGGGACGAACTCGACGGGTTCCCGGAGCTGAGCGAGACGGAGGTCGTGCGCCACTACACCCGCCTGTCACGGCTTAACTACGCCATCGACCTGGGGCTCTACCCGCTGGGCTCCTGCACCATGAAATACAACCCGAAAGTCAACGAGCAGGTGGCGCGGATTGCGGGCTTCGGCGGGGCGCACCCGCAGATGCCCGAGGCGTTCGTCCAGGGGAACCTCCGCCTGATGCACGACCTCGAGCGGATGCTGTGCGCCATCTGCGGCATGGATCGGTTCACGCTGCAGCCCGCCGCGGGGGCGCAGGGCGAGCTGGTCGGCATCATGATGGTGCGGGCCTACCACGTGAAGCAGGGAAACCCCCGGAAGGTGGTCCTGATCCCCGACTCGGCGCACGGCACGAATCCGGCCAGCGCGCACATCGGCGGGTACAAGGTGGAGCAGATCACCTCGAACCGGAAGGGTTGCGTCGATCTCGAGGCGCTGCGGCGGCGGATGGCCGACGACGTCGCGGTGCTGATGCTGACGAACCCCAACACCCTCGGCGTGTTCGAGCCGGAGATCGAGGCGATCGCCGCCACGGTCCACGCGAAGGGGGGCCTCATCTACATGGACGGCGCCAACCTGAACGCCTTCGTCGCGCTGGCGCGGCCGGGGGACATGGGGGTCGACGTGCACCACCTGAACCTCCACAAAACCTTCTCGACTCCGCACGGCGGCGGCGGCCCCGGCGCGGGGCCGGTCGGCGTGAAGAAGCCACTCGAGCCGTTCCTCCCGATCCCCACGGTCGAGAAGGAGGGCGATCGCTACCGCCTGAGCCACGACCGCCCCCACAGCATCGGCAAGGTGCGGTCGTTCTTCGGAAATTTCGGGATGCACGCCAGGGCCTACGCCTACATCCTGGCTCTCGGCCCGCAGGGCCTCCGGCGGATGTCGGAGACCGCGGTCCTCAACGCCAACTACATCCGCCGCAAGCTGGAGAAGGTCTACCACCTTCCCTACGACAGCCCGACCATGCACGAGGTGGTCTTCTCCGATCGGAACCTGGAAGCGCATGGGGTGCAGACGCTCGACGTCGCCAAGAGGCTGATGGACTATGGCTTCCATCCCATGACGATCTACTTCCCACTGATCGTCAAGGGGGCGATGATGATCGAGCCGACGGAGAGCGAGAGCCGCGAGGAACTCGACCTCTTCGTCGAGGCGATGCTCGCCATCGCCGAGGAGGCGCGGCGGGACCCCGAACTCGTGCGCACGGCGCCGCACACGACCCCCATCCGCCGCCTCGACGAGGTGGGCGCGGCGCGCAACCCGGTGCTGCGCTGGGTCAGTTCAGGCGCACCCCGTCCGGAGGCTGGGTGATGTTGATGTTGGGAAAGCAGCGCATCTGGCACCCGAGCGCCTCGACCTCCTGCCCCGTGCGCCGCGAGATGTAGCGGAAGGCGCAGTTGCGGCAGTCCCCGTTCCAGCAATACTTGCTGTACGTCATCTCGCAGTTCATGAACTGCAGAATGCGCAGCAGGGTGTTGTTCTCGGGAACCTGGTAGACCTTGCCGTTGATGGTGACCGGGATCAGTTTTTCGTAAGGCTCGAGGACCGTGGATTCCATCGCCGCTCCGTGGCCGTGACGGCCCCTCGGTGAAATCTAGGCCGTGACCTTCCGAAGGGCAAGCAGGACAGGCAGTTCCGGCGGATCTCCGGAGCGTGATGGCGCTAGGGGAGGAAACCCCAGCGCCTCAAGTGCGGGTAGAGGCGGTCCAGCGGCAGCCCGATGACGTTGGTGTAACTTCCCTCGATCGAGATTACAAAAAGGGCGCCAAGGCCCTGGAGGGCATAGGCTCCCGCCTTGTCCGCGCCCTCGCCGGTCGCGGCGTACCAGCGGATCTCCTCTTCGGACAGCGGGGCGAAGGTGACGCGTGAAACGGCCCGCTCCGCCGTCACCGTCTCCTCGGGAAGGGCGCGCAGGGTGATCGCGGTGATGACTTCGTGGGTCCTGCCGGCCAGCCGCGCCAGCATCCTAAGGGACTCGGCCCGGTCGGCCGGCTTGCCGAGAACGTCGCCGTCCACGACCACGACCGTGTCCGCGGCCAAAACCAGCGAGGGGGAGGGTGTCCCAACCGCGGCCCCGGCCTTGGCGCGCGCCAGGCGTTCCGCCATCGCGCCCGGGTCCTCGTCGCCGAGACGCGTCTCGTCGATCCCGGACGGAGAAACGGTGAAGGCGATCCCCAGGCCCCGCAGGAGGTCGGAGCGGCGGGGTGACGCGGAAGCGAGGAGGAGGGATCGATCGATCCGGACCGGCACGGTTAGATGCGGCGGAACAGGAGAAGGAGAGCGGCCCCGGCCCCGAGCACGCCCAGGACGGTGAGCCGGACCGCTCCGCCCAGGGTGAGCTGGGCCACCTTGAAGTCGAAGTCGAGGGGAGTGCTGGTCCCGAAGCGCACGCCGGCCGACAGGAATCGTCCGACCGGGTTCTCCGGCAGCGCCTTGCCGAGGATGTCCCCGAGCGCCGTGCCGAGCATCGCCGCCAGCAGGATGACCACCACGTAATGCCAGAACTGCAACCCGCCCTTCGGCACGCTTAGAACCCGACCCGCTTGAGGGCATCGTCCATCCCGGCGATCTCCCCGTAGCTTTTCTCGTACTGCTCGATGTTCTGGGACAGGGCGCGGCAGAGCTGCTTGGCGACGAGCGGGGTGGTCATGATGCGGGAGAGGATCTTGACCTCGGCGCGGCCCGGAACGATGCGGCCGAGATCGACGATGAACTCCGATCGATTGTGGGCGATGCTCCCGAAATTGACATACGTCCCTTCCGCCACGGCGTCGTCGATGCGCGCGCCGAACGGGACCTCCTTGGGTGAGTTGTTCTCCATGACACGGGCCCCCTTTCCGGCTCGAACCGCCCGGCGCCGAACGGCGGGTCACTCTACCGGATTGAAGCCCTCCGCGCAACGGCGGCCGCGCCGGCGGAGAGCCTGGACGGTTTGACCGTCTTGCCCGAGGAACATATAATTCCGTCTCTCATGCCTCGCGGAAACCCGCGCCACGGAGGCTGCTTGCGTCGTTCCAGGCTGTTCGTCGCGCTGCTGGCCATGGCACTCGCCACGATCCCGGTCCGCGGGATCGGGGGAGAGCGGCTCGGAGCGCCGCAGGAGCCGGTCGACGTGGCGCAATCGACCGCCGTCGCGCCGCAACCGACCGCCGCCGCGCCGGCCCCGGCGACAGGGGCGGCAACGACGCCCGAAGTGCCCGCTCTCGAGCCCCCGCTGGCCAAGGGTCCCGCGCCGGATCTCGATCTGGTCTTCACCTCTCAGGTGATCGGCTGGATCGAGCCCTGCGGCTGACCGCACAATCCGCGAGGGGGCCTGGCCCGGAGGGCCGGCTACAGGGACACGTTCAAGAAGGCCTACCCGGGCGTCCCGGTCCTGTTCGTCGACGCCGGAGATTTCACCGGCGACCCGAACGTGGCGGGACAGAAGCAGACCGATGCGCTGATCGATGCAATGAGCGCGCTCGGGTACCAGGCCGCCAATCTCGGTGAGCGCGAGTTGTCGCAAGGCTACGAGGCCTTCCGCGAGCGGCGCGCGAAGGCGACCTTCCCGTTCGTGTCTGCCAACGTCGTCTGGCAGGACACCGGCGAGCCGGTCGTGGACCCTACAATCGTCCGCAAGGTATCGCTGAAGGAAGGCGCCAAGGCCCGCGAGGTGCGCCTGGGCATCATCGGCCTGGCGAGGCACAACCCGGCCTTCATGAAGGAAGGGCCCGGAGGGCGATCCATCGTGACGGTGGCAATGGCG
>JANMQK010000028.1:0-2815 GCA_031370485.1 Acidobacteriota bacterium
GCCGATCCGGCCGCCGCGACCGCGTGCCCCGCGACCCCGGACCGCCGCCCTCCGCCCCGCGCCGAATCGTTGACAGGATGAAGCGCCGGCGCGATGATGCGGCCGTGAGCGTGACGCCGAGGACCGTCGAGCGGGTGATCGAGCCGCAGCATGTGATCGAGGGCGCCGGGGTGCGGCTCGTTCGGAGTCTCGGGACGCGGGAGCTCGATCATCTTGATCCTTTCCTGCTGCTGGATCATTTCGCCTCGAAGGATCCGAATGACTACAAGGCGGGGTTTCCGCTCCATCCCCACCGGGGGATCGAGACCGTGACCTACATCCTCTGGGGGGTCGTGCATCACAAGGACACCCTGGGGAACTCCGGGAGCATCGGCGCGGGGGACGTGCAGTGGATGACCGCGGGGCGGGGGATTCTCCACGAGGAGATGCCGCAGGAGCGCCCCGAGGGGATCGCGGGGTTCCAGCTCTGGGTCAACATCCCCGCGAAGCTCAAGATGGCCCCGCCCCGCTACCTCGAGGTCCGCTCGGAGCGGATCCCCGAGGTCGCGGCAGGGGAGGGTGCCAGAGTGCGGGTGATTGCCGGGAGGGTCGGCGAAGCCCGCGGCCCCGTCGCGGAGATGCCCGCCGACCCGCTCTACCTCGATGTCTCCGTCCCGCCGCACGGCGCCTACGGGCAGGCGATTCCCAGGGGGCACACGGCGTTCGCGTATCTCTTCGAGGGGAAGGGGAGGTTCGGTGGTTCGGAAGCGGAGGACGGCATGCTGGTCCCGCATCCACGGCTGGTTGTTTTCGGCGACGGGGACGAGGTCCGGGTCACGACCATGGCCGACCCGGTCCGCTTTCTCCTGGTTTCCGGTATGCCGCTCGGGGAGCCGATCGCCCGTTACGGCCCGATCGTGATGAACACGAGGCGGGAAATCGATCAGGCGTTGCGCGATCTCGAAAAGGGCACCTTCGCCGGGCATTGAAAATAAAGATGGACAGGCGGGGGTCGATGCCCTATGATGACCCCGCAACTGAACCACGAGCAGGCAGCCTTCGCCTACCGGAGTCGACCCGCTCAGGAGCGGGTTCCAGCCTAAACCGCTAGAACCGCAAGTTTCCCCAAGGTTCAACACTGCGAGTCCGGCCGCAATCGTGCGGCCGTGCGTATGAACCGCTGTGCGCCCAGGGCGCCGGCGAAAGGAGAGTAGTATCGTGCCATTCACCAAACTTGGTCTGGCGAACGAGCTCGCGCGCGCTGTGCGCGACGAAGGATATGAGACGCCCACCCCCATTCAGGAGGGCGCCATCCCGAGCGTTCTCGCCGGACGCGATCTGATCGGCTGCGCCCAGACGGGCACCGGCAAGACGGCCGCTTTCACGCTGCCGCTGCTGCACCGCCTGAAAGACGGAGCGCGCGGCAAGGTGCGGGCGCTCATTTTGACCCCGACGCGAGAGCTGGCGCTGCAAGTCGCGGCGTCGCTCCGTGTGTACGGGCGGCACCTGCGCCTGAGCGCTGCCGTCGTCCATGGAGGAGTCGGCCATCCCCCGCAGGAAAACGCCCTGCGCCGCGGCGTTGACATCATCGTCGCGACCCCCGGCCGGCTTCTCGACCACATGGGTCGCGGCTACGTCGACTTCAAGAGCCTGGAGATCCTGGTGCTCGACGAGGCCGACCGGATGCTCGACATGGGGTTCATTCACGACGTGCGCCGCATTATCAAGGAGGTCCCGGTGAAGCGGCAGACGCTGCTTTTCTCGGCGACGATGCCTGACGAGATCCGGCGGCTTTCGAAGGAGATCCTGCACGACCCGGTCACGGTCGAGGTGGCCCCGCGCCGCTCGGCGCCGGCGCAGAACGTGCGGCAGACAGTGCTGCCGGTGGCCACGGCCCGCAAGAAGGACCTCCTGGCGCATCTGCTCGGGAGCGAGGCGCAGGGACGGACCCTGGTGTTCACTCGCACCAAGCACGGCGCCAACAAGCTGGCGAAGCATCTGGAAGGTAAAGGTCACGGCGTGGCGCTATTGCACGGCAACCGCAGCCAGTCGCAGCGGACGCGGGCGCTGGAGGACTTCAAGAGGGGGAAGGCCCGGGTCATGGTCGCCACCGACATCGCCGGGCGGGGCATCGACGTGGAGGGGATCGAGCACGTGGTCAACTTCGACATGCCGAACGTCCCCGAGGATTACGTCCACCGCGTCGGGCGCACCGCGCGTGCCGGCGCGGCCGGAGACGCCCTGTCGTTCGTCTCCCCCGAGGAGAACGCGTATCTGAAAGCGATCGAGAAACTCATCGGCCGCGCCATCGAGCGCCGCACGGTCGAGGGGTTCGCGGTGACCGCCGCCGAGGCCGCCGCGGGGCACAACGCCCGTCCCCAGAGCGCCCGTCCGCAAGGCGCCCGTTCGTACGGTGCCCGTTCGAACGGCAACCGTCCGCACGCCGCCCGTCCGCACGCCGCGTCGCATCACTCCGCCCGCGGAGGCCATGCGGGAGGCAGGCGCGGCAATTTCCAGGGGAGACCGACCGGCGACCACGCCGCTCCGGCGGGCGCCCGCGCAGGCGGCTCACACCAGGGACAGAGGCCGGAGGACCGGACGTCCCAGGGACAGCGACCCACTTCCATTTCACTGCGACGGGGCGTAGCCTGATAGGGCGATGAAGGAGTTCCTGCAGGCCCGCGGGCTTTGACGGCGACATCCACGTTTCTTGCAGGCGCGGCCGTCGTGGTGTTCCTCGCCGGCGCTCCTGCGATCGCCGGCGAGGCTTCGCCCGCCAACTTGGCTCCGCCCGCCGGCCTGGACGCCGCGAGCGCCGGGCGGTTCGCCCGCCTGG
>JANMQK010000076.1:0-2969 GCA_031370485.1 Acidobacteriota bacterium
GTGCCGGCTTGCTGTTTGATGCGTTCTTTCAAGCGCGGGAAAAGCGCGAAAGATTTTTCCATATCCGCATCGATAGCCTGATCGCGGGGAAAGTCGCCCTGTCGCGGGATGTACTGTCGCCGGATGGGGCGACGGCGCTCACCGAGATGACCGACCGCGAGCTGATCGCCTTCGTCGGCCTCGATCTCACCAGTGCCGTGGAGAAACCATGAGCGCGCGGAACATCCGGTGAACCCTCGCTTGCTGTATGGCTGGCAGCCGTACGTCTCCATGGCGGCGCGGCGCGCGCAGGCGGCGCGCCTCACGCAGCGCCTCACACGGAGCGGCCGATCGTTGGAGCCGGTGAAGGTCACGGGGCGGGTCATCGCCCGGAGTTACTGGGGCCGGGCCTGGTGCGACAATCTGCTGGCGTACAGCGACTTCGCCAACCGGCTGCCGCGTGGCGAGCGCTACGCGCGGAACGGCTCGGTCATCGACCTGCGGGTCGGTCCGGGGCTGATCGAGGCGCTGGTGAGCGGATCGATGATCTACGAGGTCGGAATCCGGATTCGCCCGCTCCCAGGCGGTCGGTGGAAGACACTCGTCCGCCGCTGCGCCGGGTCGATCGGATCCGTGGTGGAGCTGTTGCGCGGGAGAATCTCCCAGGCGGTGATGGAGATCATCGCGCGGCCGGAGGACGGACTCTTCCCCGCGCCGCGCGCGATCACCATGACCTGCTCATGTCCGGACGTCGCCGTCATGTGCAAGCATGTGGCCGCGGTGCTCTACGGCGTCGGCGCCCGGCTCGACGAGCGGCCCGAGCTTCTCTTCAGGCTGCGCGCCGTGGACGGGAAGGACCTGATCGCCAGAGCCGGCAAGGACCTCCCACTGGCCAGGAAGGGACCCGCCGCGGCGAAGATCCTCGGCGAGGGCGACATCTCCGCGATCTTCGGCCTGGAGATGGTCGAGGGCAAAACACCCGGGAGCCGCGCGGCCGCGAAGAAGGCGAAACTGCGGAGCCCGAAGCCGCCGGCAGACACGAAGGACCGGACAGCGCCTGCCACCAGCAGACAAGCCGACCCCCGAGGGGCCAGTGGTGGGAGGGATCGGGCAAATGTCTCAGTGAGGAAGAAGCGCGCCGCGAAACGATGATTCCGTATCCGACGGCGGTCGAGTCTGGCTCGTCACAGCAATCACGATGATGTCGTGCCTATTGTGGTGGTAGGCGGCGGAGCTGACGATCACGCCGGGGCGTCTCTTCGTGGCGGTCTGCTCGGTGAAGGGGAACGGGATCAGGACTACGTCGCCGAACTCAAAGTTGATCGTAGTCGGCATCGTCGGAATTGTCCCAGACTTTGCTGAAAGCTGCCTCGGACAGCTTCGTCACGGCACGTGTGAGCCCGCGGTCCTGGTCCCGCTGCCGGAGGAAGTCGATAAAGTCTTCGACTTCAGCGGCCCTTCCCGGAGGCAGGTCGCAGATTTTCTCTAGAAGCTCCTGTCCGGAGTCATCCTCTTTGGCCACCCCTCACCTCGCGCCCTCGAGCCGGGAGGTCAATTCCTCGGACGCCTCACGCCGTCGTGGCGCGGGCCGCCCTCGTCATTCCGCCGGGTCCCACCACTCGCAGCGATCGAGACGCGACCACGGAACAACGGTGCCGGCGGAGCGGCGCTGAGGCTCGTCGCCGCCGTATACCACGAAGCCACGCACCTTGCGCCGGAGCCGTGACGCCGCGACGACGGACGCGAACGTCTGCAGTCCGGCCAGGAAATCTCCCGCGACGGTCTGCCCCGACTTCGTTTCCACCGCGAGCATCTCGCGCCCGAGTTCGACGATCGCATCCACCTCAGCGCCCTTTTGATCGCGATAGAACGAGAGGTTCGGAGGCAGCCCTCTGTGGCTGCGGGACTTCAAGATTTCGGACACCACCCAGGTCTCGAAGACCGCGCCGCGCAGCGGGTGATCCCGAAGCTGTCCGGGCGAGCGGATGCCGAGCAGGTAGCATGCGAGACCGCTGTCCACGAAGTGCAGCTTCGGAGACTTGATCAATCGCTTGGGGACGTTGGCGTGGAATGGCGGCAGCCGCCATGCGACGTAGCCGGCCTCCAGGACCGAGAGCCACGATTTCGCCGTGCCGTGGGTCACCCCGGCGTCGGCGCCCAGGGAAGAGAGGTTGACCACCTGGCCGACCCTGCCCGCGCACAGCCGCAGATAGGTTTGGAACGCCGCCAGGTCTCCGACGTTCAGGATCGTCCGGACGTCGCGCTCGAGATAGGTCGCGACGTAGCTGGGATACCAGTCTCCCGGCTCGAGGCTGCGGTCGTACACGGCGGGATAGCTGCCCCGCCAGAGCAGGTCGAGCAGGTCCGCGGGAGGGTTGGAGAAACGGCGGATCTCCTCGAGGTTGAGAGGCAGAAGCTCGAGCAGCGCCGTCCGGCCGGCGAGCGATTGGCCGAGGGACTGGAGCAGGGTGAAGTTAGCCGATCCTGTGAGGATGAACCTCCCGGCGGCCGGGCGCGCGTCCACAACCGTCTGGATGTAGGACTGGAGATCCGGGACGCGGTGCACCTCGTCGAGCACGGCTCCCTCGTCATGCTGGGCCAGAAACGCCCGCGGATCCCGGCGAGCGAAGTCCCGCACGTCGGGCGCCTCGAGGGAAACGTAGGGCTTGTCTGGGAAAACGGTCCGGCAGAGAGTGGTCTTGCCCGACTGTCGCGGTCCGGTGACGGTGACGACAGGAAACTTCCGGGCGAGGGCCCGGAGACGGCTCTCGAGGACGCGTCGAATCACGGGCCCATCCTGGCACGCCTGTGACTGATTGTCAATCGCATTTACAATCTGTCCCACACAGGTGGGTCACCTTCCGGAAGACCGTCGGGAAGGCTGACGGCGCAGGCCGTCCGCCCGTCAGCGGAAATCGCGCGCGGCAGAACCGGCGGTGTCCAGCCGGCAGGGGCCGGCGCAGCGCCTCGCGGTACGACGCGGATTCGCC
>JANMQK010000122.1:0-6491 GCA_031370485.1 Acidobacteriota bacterium
GCGGCGGCGGATCGCCGCGAGGGCACGCTGGAGACGGTGGGGGACGAGGACTGAAAGCTGCAATCCCTCCGATCGCTCGCGAAGGAAGAACAGGAGAATGCCGAGCAGGGTCAGGAAGACATTGCCGACCCAGAGCCCGACGTACGGCGAGAGCGTCCCCTGGCTGACGAGGTTCTGTCCGGCCAGCAGGAGGATCCAGTAGATGACGGCGATGCCGATGCTCAGGCTGAAGCCGGAGGCCTTCCCTCCGCGCCGGTTCATGATTCCGAGGGGGAGTCCGAGGACGGCGAACGCGAGGCAGGCGAACGGCAGGGCGAATCGCTCGTGAATGACCGAGAGTATCGTGCCGATCACCCGGTTCCGCGTCTCGGTATGGGTGATGGCGTCAGCCTTGAGGATGGCGTCGGCCAGCTCGGAGAGGCTTTGCTCATGCCAGTTCTTGGGCATCGGCCGGGTGAGCAGGCTGGAGCGCATCTTGAAGGCTTCGTCCGGCGGCTTTACGAAGAGGTGGCGATCGAAATGGCTCAGCTGGTAGCTGTCGGCGCTGTCCGGTGTCGTGCTGTGGGTTGTTCCATTCTCCAGGTAGAAGCGCGCGGTGCCGTCCGCCCGGTGATAGTCGATCTGCGCGCGGCGGGCGACCGTGACGATCTCCTTGCCGTCCGGCTCCTGCTGGTGGATGAAGACGTTTTGCAGGAAATCGCCCCCTTCGTGCACCTGATCCGCGTACAGGAGCATTCCCGGCATCTGCTCGAAGAAAACCCGCGGCTTTATCTCGCGCCTTGGGTCGGCCGAGCTGGTCAGCTCGTTGATGATTCGGTGACGCTTGTAGTTGGCCCCGGGCTCGACGCCCAGTATGAGAAAGCTGCTCGCGACCCAGCCGCACAGGCCGAGAAGCAGCACGGGAGAGAGAAGCCTCCCGTAGCTGACGCCTGACGCCCGCATGGCGACGACCTCGCTGTCAGTGGAGAGCCGGCCGATGCCGACAAGAATTCCCAGGAGTATGGCCATCGGAAGGGTCATCTCGAGGACACGCGGAAGGTAATAAAGAAGGATCAGGCCAATGGTGTGAAGCGGGAGGTCCTTCTTGATGGCGAGCTCGGCCAGGTCGAAGAGGGCGTTCATTAGGAACACGAGGACGTACACACCAAGACCGAGAAAGGTGGGCGAAAGCACTTCTTTGAAAACGTAGCGCCAGAGAAGTGAGAGGCGGAACCGGTCGAGTCGCATGCAGGTGGATGGTATGGGGTAACCGTGCCACGGTCAACCATTCTGACGACGGGCCGGCCCCTCTCCCAACGTCCGATAAGATATCTTATGTAAACCTGGAGAAGGCCGGAAGGCAGTTAGGCCCGAATCGAACCCTGGCCCGGATTCCAATCTCCAGTCGCCCTCACAGCCAGTCTCGACACGCGTCCCGCAGGGCGAGCATCACCAACCGCTGCCCCGTGTACCGGGTACCATCAAGCCGCAGGTTCGGCAATGTCGGCGCGCCGACATTCGAACAGGTCTGAGGAGCGCTACCCCTCGAGCTGGGTATCGCGTTCTGGGCCTGGCGCCTGGTTCAGGACTTGGAGAGGTGGTTGATGAGGTCTTTGAGAGTGGCGATGATCTCTTCCTTGGAGACCTCGGCTCTCTTGAAGCGAAGGTTGAGATTGAACTTGTTGTCCTTGGGCTTGAAGTGGAAGATGAAGCCGCGAGGTCGTCCCGGTCCCTTCTTGTCTGGCTGCTTGAGTTTTCGAACGTCATCCCGGGTCAGGCCAGCGCGGCGAATTTCGGAGATCATCTTCGCCATGGCCTCAGGGCTTGGTTGACGGGCGATGTGCAGCAGCGTCGAACGGGCGACGATCCCCGCTTCGCTGCAGATATCGCGAAGCTCGAAAGGGATGTTGTTGAGAGTCAGAGTCTCCGTAACGGAGGATCTGGACCTCCCCAGTTTTCTCGCGATCTCTTCGTGGGTGTACAGGAACTTCTCGCAGAGCTTGTGGAGTCCGTCGGCCTCCTCGAAGGATGTCAGATCGCGACGTTGGAGGTTTTCGATGAGGCTAATCTCCAGGACTCCCCTGTCGTCGACATCCATCTCGATGCAGGGGATCTGGGACAGGCCGGCCTCTATCGAGGCGCGGTAGCGGCGCTCGCCGGCAATGATCTCGAACTTGTCCCCGCTTGGCCGGACCAGGACCGGCTCCAGCACCCCCTTCTCCTTGATCGATGAGACCAGATCGGCAATGTCGCCGAACGATCGGCGTGGCTGGTCGGGGTTCGGGACGAGCAAGTCCAGGGGGACCATCCTGGCAAGGACCGGATCGGGGCCCGCGGACAGGTGGTCAACAAAGTGATAGTCATGCCGCATCCGGCGATGCGATGGAAGCCCACGCTGCTTAGACACGACCGATGACCTCTTCAGAGAGTTTGTAGTATTCGAGAGCTCCGGCGGAGTGCGGCGCGAAGCTGAAGATCGGTTCCTTGTAGGCCGGGCTTTCCTCCAGCCTGACGCTTCTCGAGATGATCGTCTTGAAGACCTTCTGTCCGAAAACCTCCTGGATGTGGTTCTTGATGTCCCGGCCCAGGACCGTGCGCTTGTCATGAATGGTGATCACGACCCCCAGGAACTCAAGATTGGGGTTGGGGCGCGCGCGAATCTTCTCGACGGTTTCCAGGAGGTCATCGGTTCCCTCCAGGGCGAAATAGGAGGACTGGATCGGAACGAGAAGGTGCGATGAGGCCACGAGGGCATTCACCGTAAGGAGACCGAGGGTCGGCGGTGTGTCAATAATGATGTATCGGTAGTCCCCGACGACCGATTTGAGTCGGTCCTTCAGCCGGAAATGGGAGTCGATGTCTCCGAGGAGCTTGCTCTCGAATTTCGCCAGGCTGATGCGGGCGGGGATCAGGTCAAGCTTCTTGAGATTGGTCTTGTGTATTGAATCCTTGATCGTCCTCCCCTCCTCGACGAGGGCCTCGTAAACAGACGAGGTGAGCTGCTCGGGGTCGAGAAAGGAAAGGGTCGCATTCCCCTGGGGGTCGAGGTCAACTAAGAGCGTGTGAAAACCCTTCTGGGCAAGCGCGGCCGAGAGGTTGATGGCTGTCGTGGTCTTGCCGACGCCGCCCTTCTGGTTAGCAATGGCCAGGATCACGCGGTGAGATCCTCCGGAGAACTTTGTGAGAGGCCAAGGCGGGGAACCTCCCGGTACGCATGAAAAGCCACGATCTTGCGCAGTCTTGAATGCGGCTTATACAGGAGGGCCTCGTTCGTGTCAAGCAGGATGCATTCGATAGCAAGGTACCACTGTGTTACTGTAAGTCTTTTAGTTTCTTATAGTTATACGTAATACATCTACATTTCATATTTGCCCATTTCGTCAGGGTCGAGGTTCTCCAGCCATTTGCGGATGCGCTCGGACTCGCCGGCATCCTTGGTGAGGTCGGTGTTCTTGGCTTTCTCGATGACCTCGGAGTTAACGAAGATCGGCGAATTGGTGCGAAGCGCCAAGGCGATCGCGTCGCTCGGGCGGGAATCGATCGGCAGGACCGTCCCGAGGCGGCTGAGGAAAATCACGGCGTAGAAGGTATTGTCCTTCAGATCGGTGATGACGACCTTTTCGACGGTGGCCTGGAGCCCGCTGATGGTGCTCTTGAGGAGGTCGTGCGTCATCGGCCGCGGCGTGACGATCTTCTCGATCTGCAGCGCGATCGCGTTGGCTTCGAAGATTCCAACCCAGATCGGCAGGACCGCCGAACTCGCCGGGTCGCGGAGGATGATGATCGGCATGTTCGTGATGGGATCGATCATCAGTCCCTTGATTTTCATCTCGAGTTCCATGGTCAGGGCCTTTCCAGGTTCGCGGTGGTCTTCTCAGATTGATCTTTATAGCCTGCCGCAGCGGTCGAGTCAAGCCGCGGGAGGCGAGCCGCGGGCTCTCCCGTGAAGGAATGCGCGTGCGCGCGGGTGATCACGACGTCGAGAAAGCCGCGTAGCGTGGCCTCTGCGGCCGACACGTGCACGATACGGTTGCAGGTGGTGCGCCCCTTCAACACGCCCGGGTCCATCCGGCTCGGACCATCCACGAGGACCTCGAAGGTGCGCCCGACGAGGGCCCGGTTGCGTTGCGTCATGATCGACTCCTGGAGGGCCAGGAGCCGCTGCAGCCTCACGGACTTGGACTCCTCGGAGAGGGTCTCGGGTTCGATGGCGGCGGGCGTGCCGGGTCGGGGCGAGAAGGCGAAAGCATAGACCTGGTCGAATCCCACCTCGCGGAGAAACGAGAGGGTCTCGTCGAAATCGGCGTCGCTCTCCCCCGGGAAGGCGACGATGATATCGGTGCTCAGGGCGATGTCCGGGATGTTTTTCCTCAGGTAGGCGATCGTGTCGAGGTAGCGCTTCTTCGTGTAGCCGCGGTTCATACTCTTGAGGATCCGATCGGAGCCGGATTGCGCCGGGAGGTGCAGGTGGTTGCAGACCGAGGGCACGTCGCGCATGGCGTCCATGATCCCCTTCTTGAGGTGCCCGGGATGCGAGGTCGTGAACCGGAGTCGCCGGACCCCCGGCAGTCGATCGATCTTGTGGAGGATCGAAGCCAAGTCGTCCTCGCCGTGGTGGTAGGCGTTCACGTTCTGGCCGAGAAGCTCGATCTCGCAGTAACCTCGTGCCGCCAGCTCTGCGGCCTCGGACACAATGTCGTCGGGGCCGCGGTACACTTCCTTGCCCCGCGTATACGGCACGATGCAGAAGGCGCAGGACTTGTTGCAACCCTCCATCACAGTGACGTAGGCGCGCGGCCCGGCCCCGCGGGCGGCGGTGTTCGAGGGAAACAGGATCGGGTCCTCGTCCCGCGCCAGGCTGATCGAGCGGCCGTCGCGGCGGGCCTGCTCGAGGAGCGATCCGAGGTGGGCGATGTTACGCGGTCCCATCACCAGATCGACGAAGGGGGCGCGGCGGAAGATCGCCTCCCCTTCCTGCTGGGCGACACAGCCGCAGACTCCGATGAGAAGTCCGGGGTTGGACTTCTTCAGCACGCGCAGCTCCCCGAGCCGGTCGAACACCTTGCGGGCAGCCTTTTCCCTCACGCTGCAGGTGTTGAGGAGGATCAGGTCGGCCTCCTCCGGGCTCGCGGCGGGGAGATACCCATGGGTGCCGAGAATCCCCGCCATCTTCTCTGAGTCGTGGACGTTCATCTGGCAACCCCAGGTTTCGACGAAGAAGCGTCTCATCGTCCCTTCGCGGTGCGCGCGGCGGCGGGCCGGCGGCGCCGGGTCGGGGCGGCGCCGGCCCGCAGCGGGCGCCGCAGCCGGCGGTAGGTCACTTTCAAGGCTTCGGGAATGACCCGGGTGCCGGCCACCACGGTCATGTAGTTCGTGTCGCCGTCCCATCGCGGGACGATGTGCAGGTGGTAGTGCCCCTCGATGCCCGCGCCCGCGCTCCGGCCGAGGTTCATCCCAAGGTTTATCCCCGAGGGGCGGTAGGTGTTGCGCAGGGCCGCCTCGCAGCGGACGGCGAGGCGCATCATCTCGTCCAGGGTGCCGGGAGATGCTTCCTCGAGGGTGGCCAGGTGGGCGAAGGGCACGATCATCAAGTGGCCGTTGTTGTAGGGATACTTGTTCAGAATGACGAAGTTCCGCTCTCCGCGCAGCAGAATGAGGTTTTTCCTGTCAGCGCGTCCCCGGACGGCATGGCAGAAAACACAACCTTGGACCTTCCGCCGTCCCGACGAGACATAGCGGAGGCGCCACGGGCTGAAGAGTTTCTCCATTGTGGGCCTTGCGGAGCCGGCTGCCGGAGAGGCTCCGGCGGAATCAGGGCTCCGGTGCGGATTGGGGACCCGCCGGGACACCGGGCCCGGGGGAGTCCTCGACCGCGCCGTTAATGAGTTCCTTGAGCTCCTTGCCGGGCTTGAAGTAGGGGATCCGCTTGGCGGGCACGTCCACCTTGTCGCCTGTCTTGGGGTTTCTTCCCTGCCGGGAGCGGCGCTGCCGGATGCGGAAGCTGCCGAAGCCGCGCAATTCAATCTTCTCACTGCTCTGGAGCGCCTGCGTGATCGAATCGAAGACGGTGTTGACGATGACCTCGGAGTGCTTCTTGGTCAGCTCCGAGACCCTGGCCACCTCTTCCACCAGCTCGGCCTTGGTCATGCGCTCACCCTCGTTTGCCGGTCACGACGCCCGCGGGGCGCCGGAAGCCTCAACCGCCGGTCGCCCTAGTCCTCGTCACCGCCATGGGTATCGCGCTCGCCCCGCCGGCGTTTCTCCTCCCGCGCCCGGCGTCCGCCCGCGTGCCCGGCGACCTCGCCCAGATTGCCGCCGCCGCCCCCCTGGGTGTGCATGTAGCTCCTCAGATCCTCGCGGCTCTGCTCCTGCACCGCGCCCTTGATGGACAGGCCGATCTTCTGCTCCGTGATGTCCATCTTGATGACCTTGGAGGTGACGGCCTGGTCAAGCTCAAGCTTGTCCGCCGGTTTCTCGACGCGCTCCTCGGCGATCTCGGAGACGTGGACCAG
>JANMQK010000124.1:0-8843 GCA_031370485.1 Acidobacteriota bacterium
CTCGAGCGGATCGTCGCGGCTCTCGAGGGGGGCGACCTTCCTCTCGAGGAGTCCCTGCGGCTTTTCGAGGAGGGGGTTGGACTCACCCGCCAGTGCGCCGCCCGCCTCGAGGAGGCGCAGCGCCGGATCGATCTGCTGACCCGGGGCGCGGATGGCGAGTTGCGCCTCGTCCCGTTTGACGCACCGGAGGACGATCAGGACGCCGCACCCGGGTCCTCTCCGGAGGACGGCCCCGACGAGCCATGACCCTGAGCGCCTACCTGGCCAGGGAGGGCCGGCGGGTCGACATGGCGCTGCGGAGGTACCTGCCCCCCGCGGGCCGGGTCCCCGCCACCGTGCGCCGCGCCATGACCTATTCCCTGTTCCCGGGCGGCAAGAGGATGCGGCCGATCCTGGCGATCACCGCCTGCCGCGCCCTGGGGGGCCGCGTGGCGGACGTCCTGCCCGCCGCTGCCGGCATCGAGATGATCCACACCTACTCTCTCATCCACGACGATCTCCCCGCGCTCGACAACGACGACCTGCGCCGGGGGCGGGCCTCGAGCCACCGGATGTTCGGCGAGGCGATGGCGATCCTCGCCGGCGACGCGCTGCTGACCCACGCCTTCGAGGTGATATCGGCCTATCCCAGGGGCCCGGCCCTGGCGGCGCGCAAGCTCCGCGCCATAGCGGTCCTGTCGCGGGCCGCCGGGGTCACCGGGATGATCGCCGGGCAGGTGATGGACCTCCAGGCGGAGGGCCGCCGCACGTCCTTCCGGACACTCGCCCGCATCCACCGGGGAAAGACCGGGGCGCTGATCAGCGCGTCGGTGCAGATCGGCGGGATCCTGGCCGGGGCGGCCCCCGCGCGTCTTCTGGCTCTCCGGCGGTACGGGGACCGGGTCGGGCTCGCCTTCCAGATCGTCGACGACATCCTCGACCGCGAGGCCTCATCGGAGAGCCTTGGGAAGACCGCCGGGAAGGACGAGCGCGACGGAAAGGCGACCTTCCCGGCGCTCCTTGGAATCGAAGGTTCGCGCCGCGCCGCCTTCCGATCGCTGGCGGGCGCCGAGGCCTGCCTCCGGCCCCTCGGCCCGAGCGCGGAGCCGCTCGTGGCGCTGGCGCGCTTCATCGTGCGGCGGCCGTCCTAGTGACGGGGGCGGGCGGCGGACGCGCGGCGGATCGCCCGAAGCGCGAACGGCTCGATCGGCTCCTGGTGGAGCGCGGCCTGGCGCGCAGCCGCGAGCGGGCCCAGGCGATGGTGATGTCGGGTGTCGTGCGCGTGGATGGGCGCCCCGCGACGAAGGCGGGAACGCTGGTTCCGGGGGACGCCCTGGTGACGGTCGTGGCCCCCGACCATCCGTTCGTCGGACGGGGCGGGGTCAAGCTGGACGGGGCGCTGGCGGCTCTCGGCGTAGACCCGGCCGGCCGCACGGCGCTCGATGTGGGCGCCTCGACGGGAGGGTTCACGGACTGCCTGCTGCGCCGCGGGGCCGCGCGCGTCTACGCTCTCGACGTGGGACATGGGCAGCTCGACTGGGGGCTTCGCCGCGACCCGAGGGTCGTGGTCCTCGAAAAGGTGAATGCACGATACCTCGCGCCGGAGGATCTCCCCGAGAGGGTGAGCCTGGCGGTCGTGGACGTCAGCTTCATCTCGCTGCGCCTCGTCCTGCCTCCCCTGCTGCCGCTGCTCGAGCCGGGGGCCGACGTCCTGGCGCTGGTGAAACCGCAGTTCGAGGTCGGAAAGGGCGAGACAGGCAAGGGGGGGATCGTGCGCGACCCGGCCCAGCACCTTGCGGTCCTCGAGACCGTATCAGAGGCGGCCGGGGCGTCCGGCCTCGCCTTGCGCGGAGGGTGCCCGTCCCCCATCACCGGGGCGGAGGGGAACCAGGAGTTCTTCCTGCACTTCGTCCCCGGGGTCCCCACGGACCCGGCGACGCGGGCGGGGTTGCTCGGAGGGATCGTTCATGGAGCGCAAGGAACGCCAGGCAAAGATTGAGCGCGTGATGATCGTCGCGAAGCGCCAGAAGGCCGAAGCGCTGGCCGTGGCGCGGCAGCTGGGCCGTCTCGTCGAGCGGACGGGGCGCAAGGCGCTCTTCGATCCCGAGACCGCGCGCCTACTTCGCGTCCGGCCCGCCAGGGGCTCCCGCTCCGCGCCCCCCGACCTCTATGTTGTCGTGGGGGGGGACGGAACGCTGCTCTCCGTGGCGCGCTCGATTCCCGGATCACCGCGGCCGATCCTGGGAGTGAACCTCGGGGGCCTGGGATTCCTGACCGAGACCGGCCCAGAGAATGCGGCCTCGGTCCTCGCCGAGGTCCTCGAGGGGCGTTACGTGCCCGAGCGCCGGATGCGCCTCGCAGTCACGCTGGTGCGCTCGCGGCGGACGGTGCTGCGGCAACAAGTGTTGAACGACGTCGTGATCAACAAGAGCGCCCTGGCGCGCATGGTCGAGCTGCGTCTCGCGATAGACCGTACGGTCGTCACAACCTACCGCGCCGACGGGCTCATCGCCTCGACACCCACCGGCTCGACCGCCTACTCGCTCTCGGCCGGGGGCCCGATCATCCACCCTGACATGGAGGCGCTTCTGATCACGCCGATCTGCCCGCACACGCTCACGATGCGGCCGCTGGTCGTCCCGGCGGGATCGCGCGTCGAGGTGTCGCTCCGCACCGGGGACTCGGAGGTCTACATGACCCTCGACGGCCAGGTCGGGCATCCCTTGAAGAAAGGCGATCGGGTGCGCATCGCGCGCAGCGGCACGCCCGCGCTGATGGTGCGCTCGAGACGGAGGAATTACTTCGAGGTCCTGCGGCACAAGCTGCGCTGGGGAGGGCGCTGAGGCGCGCGGCCGCGGCGCGGCCCGCAACGGTCAGCGCATGTCGGGGCGCGCCTTGGGGGGCTTCGGCGGACGCTTCGGGGCCACGGCGGATCGTGTGCGGATCAGGACCTTCGACCCCCATTTCCCCATCATCGCCTGGTCGATCTCGGCGCTCGTGTGCTTCTCCATGACGAGGTTCAGGAGGAAGAGCTTCATCTCGTTCGACCCCGGGGACTGGTTGCAGGTGCAGGCACTCAGGGTCATCTCGCAGCCGCAGACGCAATGGTATCTTTCCGCGAGGATGCTGGCCTCGGGGGTCAGGGCGACCGGCACCGCCGTGGCGATCGCAGTCCCCACGGGCACCGCCTGCTGCGCCTGATCCTGGGGCGCCGCCTCGGGCGACACGGTGGCGCCGCGGCGGTAGAGTGCGAAGGCGATGAGGCCGATGATCAGGATTCCCCCGGCCACCGCGGCGAGGTTGATCGAGCGGGGCGCGCCTGGGGGTGGCGGCGGGGTTGATTCTCCGGTCCCGAAATCAGTGTCCTTCTCGTCCAAAGTTCCGCCTCGCCTTCCGTCGCGACGCCCGGAAGGCGCGCGAAACGCGGCATTATACCAGAGCCGCGTCTGTGGCATGATACGTGGCGACCATGTCCGGCGGGCGACCGCGTTCCGGGGAGGGGCGATGATCGACAGGTTCAAGGCCGACCTCAAGGAAGCCATGCGGCACGGCGAGGCAACGACCGTCTCGACGCTGCGGATGCTGATAGCGCAGGCGCAGTACGCGCGCATCCAGGCCAAGCGGGATCTGAACGACGAGGACTACACGGCGCTCCTGCAACGCGCGGTCAAGACCCGCCGCGAGTCGATCGAGCAGTTCGAGAAGGGGGGGCGGGACGACCTCGCTGTCAAGGAGAAGGCCGAGATCACCGTCGTGGAACGCTATCTGCCCGAGGGGATGGGGCCCGAGGAGACGGCCCGCACGGTCGAGTCGCTCCTGCAGGAGCTCGGCATCACCGAGAAAAAGGATCTCGGCCGCGCCATGAAGGAGTTCATGGCCCGGCACCGCGGCCGGGCGGACGGGAAATCGGTCAACGCCCTGATAGCCTCCCGGCTGAAATAGCGCGCCGTGCCGGACGCCGGACCCCGCAGGCTGTTCCCGGCCATGGCGCTGGCGGCTCTTGGGCTGCTGATCGTCGCGCAGAACATCACCCCGATCACCAACAACGATCTGTTCCTGCACCTGACCACGGGGCGAATCGTCCTCGCCACGGGCTCGGTGCCGCGCGTGGACGACTACTCCGCCCTGGCGCGGGGGCGCCCCTTCATCGCCCACGAGTGGCTCGCGGGGGTCGTTTTCAGGCTGGTCGAGGCCTCCTTCGGCGGCGCCGGTCTCGACGCCTTGATCGTCTTTAAGGCCCTGGTGGCTGCCGGGGTGGCCGCGGCGCTCTACGCCGCGTCCCGCGCCCTGGGAGCCTCTGCCGCGGCGGCGGTATCCGCGCTCGCCCTGATCATGACGCTCGCGGCGGCGCGCTTTCTCGAGCGGCCGCACATCTTCACCTTCCTGATGACCGCGCTGTTCATCCTGCTGCTGTCGCGTCGCGCCGCGGGCGCGCGCGCCCCGCTCTGGCCTCTCGTGCCGCTGCAGATCGCCTGGACCAACCTGCACGGAGGTTTTCTCCTCGGACCCGCCCTCGTCGCGCTGGCCTCGGGGACGGCCCTTGTCGATCGTCTGTTCCCCGAATACTTCTCCCGCGAGGGGCCCGCGGCGCCCGGCGCCGGCACGATCGATCCGCGGAGGGCCCGGGTGGCGCCCGCCGGGACGCCCGAAGCCGGACGCCTCGCGATCGTGGCGGCCGCGCTGCTCGCCTCCTGCCTGCTCAATCCCTATGGCTGGCGGCTGCTCCGCTTCCCCTTCGAACTGACCGGCAGCGCCTTCATGGAGACGATCTACGAATGGCTGCCGCCTTTCTCCAGCCCCTTCGCCTCGACCTACATGGCCCGTTACTACGTCGTCTGGACGGTCATCGGCGTCGGGGTCTTCGCCCTGGGGGTCGGCCGCGCCGCGATGGGCCGCGGCGGGCTGCCGGGGGGCAGCTTCCCGATTCTCCTGTTCGGCGCGCTTCTCGTGTTGTCACTGCGCATGAACCGCAACGTCACCGACTTCGCCCTGGGGACCGCTCCCGGCGTCGCCGCCACGGCGACGGCCCTGTTCCGCCAGCGACGGGGCGCGCGCGGAGCCGACGGGCGCCGTTCTCTTCTGCCCTGGCTCGCCCTGGCCCTGGTCTTCCTTGCCGCGTGGTTCGCCCACTCGGGGTATGCCTACAGCGCGTCCTCGCGCCGGCCGTTCGGCGTGGGGCTGGGTCCGAACATCCCGGTGGCCGCCGTCGACTACCTCGAGAAAAATGGCGTAACCGGGAACGCCTTCAACACCTACAGTGCGGGCGCCTACCTGGTCTACCGGCTCTACCCGACGGTACGCGTCGCCATGGACTCGAGAAACGACGTGTACCGAGAGACGCTGTACGACGCCTACACCCGGGCCCTGATCGACCCGGAGGCTCTGCGCCGGATGCTCGATCGGATCGACGCGCGGTTCATTTTTCTCGAATGGGCCCAGGAGGGGATGGCGCGCACGGCCTCCGTGGTCAAGCAGGCGGGCGGCTGGCGCCCGGTCTATTTCGACGACACGGCGGTCGTCTATCTCCGCGAGGACGATGCGCGGCGGGACCTGGTCGCACGGGACGCATTCGAGATCCTGAATCCAGCCCTATTCCGGCCCGGCGACATGGCCCCCGCGGATGCGGAGCGCGCGCTCCGCGAAGCCGAACGGGCGGCAGGGCAAAGCGGGGAATCCTACATCTCACGCATCATGAAGATGGACGCGCTCGTGAGCCTGGGGCGGCGGGCGGAGGCCTTCGAGGTGGAGCGCCGGATCCTCGAGGAGAGCCCTCCTCTGTACCACATCTATATCCACCTGGGGCTGGAACGGCTGATTACGGGAGACACGAAGGAAGCCGCCGACCGGTTTAGCATGGCGCTCCGTCTCAACCCCGCTTCGAGCGTGGCGCGCAAGGCGCTTGACGAGGCGGCCGGGCGCTGAGGCTTCAGGACGGTCCGGGGGCCGCATCGACCGGGCGGACGGTGACCGTCCCGATCCGCGAGAGGGGCTCCCGGAGGGAGGCCGCGGGTCCGACCACGACGATCGCCACGTCGTCCGCCGGCAGTCGCGCCGAGGCCTTGCGCACGGCATCCGCGGCGACGTCCCGGATGCGCTTCTGGTACTGGCCCAGGTAGTCGGCCGGGAGCCCGTAGAACTCAACCTCGACGATCCGCGCCGCGAGGTCGTCCGGGCTCTCGATCTGCAGCGGGAACTGCCCGGACAGGAAGCCGCGCGCGCGGTCGAGGTCGGCGGCCGGCGCCGGCCCGCCGCGCAACCGCTTGATCTGGTCGAGCGACACCGTGAGGGTCTCGACGACGCTGGCGTTCTTCGAGAAGGTTTCGACCTCGAAGCTGCCGGCGGAGCGGCGCGCCGTCAGCGTGCTGCCGATCCCGTAGGTGAGGCCTCGTTTCACACGAACCTCGTCGACCAGCCAGGAGGTGAAGCCCCGTCCCAGTATGGCGTTCGCCACCTGGAGCGGAAAGTAGTCCGGGTCGCCGCGGCGCGCGGCGAGGCTGCCGAAGCGTATCTGGCTCTGAGTCGCGTCCGGCTTGTCGAGCAGGAGGATTTTCCGTCCCTTCGGCGCGAGGGGTTCGGCGAATTTCGACTCGGCGACCGTCCGCTTCTTCCAGTCCGAGAAGTAGTGATCCACCCGCTGCACGACCCGGCCCGCGTCCACGTCACCGACGATCGCCAGGATCGCGTTGTTCGGCGCGTACCAGGCCGCGTGGAACGCCGCCACGTCGCTCCGGGCCAGCCGGGCGACCGATTCCCTGGACCCTTCGGTGGGACGGCCGTAGGGGTGCGTCCCGTAAAGCCACGCGGCGAACGCCCGGTCCGCCACGCTCGCGGGATCGTCGAGCTCCGCGAGAAGATCGGCGGCCGCCAGATCCCTTTGCTTCACGAATTCCTCGTCCGTGAAGACGGGGTTCAGCGCCATGTCGGCCAGCAGATTGAGCCCGACCTCGAAATCGCGGGCGGCGAATTCGCCGGTGATGGCGGTCGCCTCGACACCGGCCTCGGCCTCTAGCCGTCCCCCGACGAACTCCACCTCCTCGGCGAACTGCCGGGGCGGGCGGGTGCGGGTCCCCCGCTTGAGAAGGCGGGCGGTCAGGGAGGCCGTCCCCCCCTTGCCCTCCGGCTCGGACATGGCGCCCGCTTTCACGAGCAGCCGGAACTCGACCAGCGGGATCGACCGGCGTTCGACAACCAGAAGGGTGAGCCCGTTCTTGAGCACCGACCGGGCGGGGGACGGAACGCGGAACCCGCCCTCCTGGGGCCGGGGTGCCGAAACCGCGAACCCTCCCGGCAGGACGCCCGCCAGGGCCAGGAGGAGCGCCACCGCCGCCACGCGCGGCCGGGTCATGGCGAGACCTCCGGCTCCTGGGTGGGCACGAGCGTGACCACCGAGCGGTTGTCCGCCACGAAATAGCGGGCGGCGGCCCGCTTCACCTGCTCGACTCCGACACTCTCGTACTTCCCCACCGCCCCGAACAGCTTCGCGTAGCCGCCGAAATAGGCCTCGAATTCCGCCAGCTGCTCGGCCTTGCCCTGGGCGGTCTTGAGCCCCCGGATGAGGGAGACGGTCCTCACGTTCTTGGCCTTGCGCAGCTCGGATTCCCCCACCTCACCCCCCGCGAGCCCTTCGATTTCCGCCAGGAGGGCGGCCTCGAGTCGATCGGCCGCGACACCCGGCTTCGCCTCGGCGGAAACGACGAACAGGGACGGATCGATCCGCCACGCGTTGTCGACCGAGACGTAGGTTGCCAGACCCTTGTCGTACACGAGCGATCGGACGAGGCGCGACGAGTCCCCCTCCCCGAGCATCACTTGAAGGAGGTCGAGCGCGAACAGGTCGTAGCCATCGGACCCCGGAACGTGGTAGGCGACGGAGACCCGCGGCAGCTGCGCCGCCTTCTTGAGGAGCGCGCGTCTCTCGCCCCGCTGCGGCGGCTCGTCGCGCGTCACCATGGCGGCGGGCGGCTGTGCCCCGATCGGGCCGAACGCCTTCACCAAAAGATCGATCGTCCGGGCCGACTCGAAGTCGCCGACCATCACGATGGTCGCGTTGTTCGGCGCGTAGTGGGTCCGGAAGAACTCCCGCGCGTCCTCCAGCGTGATGGCATCGAGGTCGGCCATCCAGCCGACCACGGGCCAACCGTAGGGATGGGCCACGTACGCCGTCGCATTGAGAAGCTCGTCCATGGCCCCCGGCACCATGTTGTCGACCCGCAGGCGCCTTTCCTCCTTGACCACCTCGCGCTCGCTCGCGAGGCTCGTCTCGATGATTTGCAGCGCCGACATCCGGTCGGCCTCCATGTCGATCACCTGCTCGAGGGCTTCCGTCGGGAACGACTCGTAGTAGATCGTCATGTCCTCCGTGGTCCCGGCGTTGCTCGTCCCTCCGCGCGATTCGAGCTGCCGATCGAACTCCCCCGGACCGTACTTTTTGGCGCCGTTGAACATCATGTGCTCGAACAGGTGGGCGAGGCCGGTGCGCCCGGGACGCTCGTCGCGAGAGCCGACCCGGTACAGCGTGACGAAGGTGACGGATGGCACCGAGTGGTCCTCGAGGAAAAGCACCTTGAGACCGTTGTCGAGACGGTACGGCACCACGTTGAAGTGGATCTCCTGCGCCCGGGCCCGGGCCGGGGCAAGGAGGAGCAGGGCGAATGCCGTGAGCGCGAAGCCCATGCGGGCGGAACGACGGCTGAGGATCATCCGTGGCGGGCCTCCCAGGCGGCGCGGATTATACCAGCCTCGCGGACCGCGCCGGCTGAAAGCGCCCCGGGCGCGGTGGGATCGCAGCGGCGCGCAGCCCGCCCGCGGAAGCAACGGTTGCCGGCAGGCAACCGGCTCGGTATACTCCGCGACGGCGCCTCGGG
>JANMQK010000147.1:0-34319 GCA_031370485.1 Acidobacteriota bacterium
GCAAGACGATCGTCGTGATCCTGCCGGACTCGGGGTCACGCTACCTCAGCAAGGTCTTCGACGACGACTGGCTGCGCGAGAACTCCTTCCTGGACGAGGAAGAGAGCTACGGACGGCTGACGGACATCCTCGACCAGCGCCGCCAGAGCCTGGTGACCGCCCGGCCCGAGGACGGGTTCCAGAGCATCGTGCGGCTCATGAAGAAGCACGGCATCTCCCAGCTGCCGGTCATGAAAGGGGACACGGTCATCGGCATCATCTCCGAGGTGGATCTGCTGAACGCCCTCCTCGAAGACCCGGCGAGTGTCGATCGGCCCGTGGCCGACCTGGTGGGCCAGAACTTCGCCATCGTGCCTCCGGACACGCCCGTCACCCGCCTCGCGTCCATCTTCGCGACGGGCAAGGTCGCCCTCATCCAGGAGGAAGGGCGGATCACCGCCCTGGTCACGAAGATCGACCTGATCGACCACCTCGCCGGCATCATGGCCTGAGGGGGCGCTCAGCGGCCGGAAGAGCCTCCGTCCGGACCCTTCCCACCCGTGGTGCGACGGATCGTGTAGAGCTTGCGGTGCGCGGGGGCCGGCTTCGCCGGCTCGGGCGGAGCGCTCTCCTTGGGATTCATCCCCTTGAGGACCTCCTCGAAGAGACGCGCCGTCTCCTGCTTCTTGCGGGCGGGCAGCCGGCCATGGCGGAACTGGTGCTCGGAAAGACAGGTGTTGCAGCGGACCTTCTTCACGTCGTCGCCGACCATGCCGACGACGCCATGGTTCATGATCAGCCGGCACTTGGGACAATAGTCGTCAATCACGTCACCCAGCCGGACGCGCCGATGCTCCATGCGGACGTTCCCCCCGGATCAATGCTCTCGGAGAATGCGGAAGGTCTGGATCCTAGCCTTTCCGGCTGCAAATTGGAAGGGCACGATGCCTGATGGCCCGACGGAGGCGGCCATGCCTCCCCCCACCGCGACGCGGCGCTCCGCCGCCCGGTACCCGTCGATTGCGCGGGCCTGCTTTCACCTCAACTGGGTGTTCCTCATCCTCTGGGGACTCTACCTTTCCGGGCCCGACGCCTTCGGCTGGCTCGCCCGGGAGCGGGGTGGTCTCGCCTACGGACTGTTCACCGCGGTCTTCTTCGTTTTTCATTTCGTCCAGATCTCGACCGGGATCATTGCCCTGTTCGTCGTGATCATCGAGGTGCACGCGCGGCGCCCGGTCGCCGGGTTCAGGAGCGTTCTGGCCGCGCTGGCGCTGCCAATCCTGTCGTTTCTCTATTTCGCCGTCCGCTACCTGGCCCAGGTGGAGCGTTTCCTGGAGAGGCGCTGAACCCCGCGCCCCGGGAGGGGCGCCGGGACTCAGAGCAGCCGGAGGATCTCCTGCTCCAGGGTCCGCGCGTCGACGTAGCCACGGAAGGTCCGCCGGAGGACTCCGGCGCGATCGATCAGGAGCGTGGTCGGTATCACCTCGGGCTCCCCGAGCAGGGCCGCGACGTCGGGGTTGAACATGCCGGTGGGGTACCGGATCGGGATCCGCCGCTCGAAATCGACGACATCCGACGGGGTCTCGTCGACGGCGACGCCGATGACCACGAGACCCCTGTCCCGGTAGCGCTCGTGGATCGCGTTGAGCTGCGGGATCACCTCACGGCAGGGGGCGCACCAGGTCGCCCAGAGGTCGAAGACCCTCACCCTCCCCTTGAAGTCGGCCAGCCGGATGCGGCGGCCGTGCGCGTCGGTGAGGACCAGGTCAAGGTAGGGGTCGTTCGCGGCAGCCGGCGCAGCCGGGGACACCCCCGCCACCGCCACGGCGGTCACCGGGGCGGCAGTCCCCGGCAGGGACCCACCGCCTTCGTTCGAGGGGGAGCACCCCGCCGACAGCGCGAGTATCAGCGCCCCCGCGGATGAAAGGATGGACCGCGAAGAACGGATCATGGTCCGGACCGGGGTGGGGGCGGAGCCGAAGGCTCGAAGCTCCTGATCGTGATCGCGGCCGGCTTCCACTCGGGACGCTCGTGAAGCCGGAAGCCGACCAGGAACTCTCCCTCGGCGCGGGGATGGGTCTTGAGAAGCCGCAAGAGCTCGCTCCCCTCGAGCACGCGGTAGGTGTAGGGAGTAGCGAGAACGCGAAAGGTGATCCGGCGGCCCGGCCCGATGGCGAACCGGCCGTCCGCCATGAGATCCGGCTCGCCGCCGATGCGAAACCCGGCGTGCACGATCCGATCTTTGATCTGCTGCAAATTGAGCGACAGCCCCGGCGCCGCTTCCACCCGGACCAGACCTGTCGCGAGATCGGCCTTGGCGCCTTCCACCCCATCCAACCGCTTCACCGTCTCCTCGACACCCTTGATGCAGAGGGGACAGGTCATCCCGCCCACCCGCAGGACGACGCTGCGCACAGCCGCGCCCGCCTGCGCGCCGGCAAGGAGGAACGCGGCCACGAAAGCCGGAAGGGTGCGGGAGACTCGGAGTCTTCTGCGCCCCCCCGCCACCCGCGGCGGATTCTGCGGTATCCTCATCCGGCTCGGCACCGACGAACCTCCTGGAGACGCGCGACCTTGTGACAATAAGGCGCGGCCGCCGGGAAGGCAAGAGCCAGAGGCCGTCGGCCGTCGAGGGAGGCCCGTTTGGGAGAAGCCGGGCAGGCAGCGCTCGATCCGCCGCGGGGAGTCTCGGGGTGGCGCATGCCGTCGTCCCTCGCCGTGCTCCTGCTCGTCGCGGCCGCCTTCCGCGCCATCTACTTTGTCCTCTTCTCCCGCGATCCGGTCCTGTTCGACGGCCCGATCCTCGACGCCAGGATCTACGACACCTGGGCGCGCGGCATCGCCTCGGGTGACTGGCTCGGGCGGGAGGCCTTCTACCTGGCCCCCCTCTATCCCTATATCCTCGGAGTGCTGTACTTCATCTTCGGCCACTCCTTCGCGCTGATCTACATGGTGCAGAGCCTGCTCGGCCTGGTGAACATCGCCCTGATTCACCGGCTCGGGTCGTCGATCTTCGGGCCCCGCGCCGGGCTCTACGCGGCATGCGGCGCCGCCCTGTACGCTCCGTTCGCGCTGCTCGAGACCAAGCTGCTGGGCGCGACACTCGGGCTGTCGCTGCACCTTGTCGCCCTCGCTCTCCTGGTGCGGGCTGAGCGCCCCGCGCCGGACGGTACCGTCCGGGGCCGGGGAGCCTGGCTTGCCGCCGGGCTGGCGATCGGCCTGTGCGCCCTGGCCCTGCCAGCCGCCGTCCTCCTGGCGGCCCTGTCCGCCGCCCTTACGTGGAAGCGCCCAAGGGCCGCGGCGGCGCTCCTCGCCGGCTGCATGGCCGCGCCGCTCCTGCTCCTGGCCCACAACATCTACGTGGCGCGGGACCCGCTTCCGCTCTCGGGGCAGGGGGGGATCACCTTCTACCAGGGGAACAACCCGACGGCGCTCGGAGTCTACAACCCCGTGCCCGGGTTCACCGGCTCGCCGGAAAGCCAGGCTGAGGAGGAAAAGGCCCAGGCGGAGGCCGAGACCGGCCGGACGCTCCGTCGATCGCAGGTCAGCGCTCATTTCTTCGGCAAGGGGATCCGGTTCATCCTGACCCAGCCCGGGAAGTGGCTGGTGATCGAGGCGCGCAAGCTTGCCGCCCTGCTCGGAAGCTACGAATCGTCAACCGAGTACAGCCTGCTCGTGGAACGCGAGAGGATCCCCTGGCTCTGGCTGCCCATCCTCCCCTTCGCCGTCATCGCCGGAGCTGGAGTCGCCGGTGTCGTCGATCGCCGGCTAAGGGCCGGCGCCGGCCCCGGCCTGTGGGCGCTTCATCTTTATGCCTTGTACGCCGCCACGGTGCCGCTCATTTTCTTCGTCTCCTCGCGCTACCGGCTGCCGCTCGTACCGGCCCTGCTGATCTACGCCGGCGGGTTCGCGGACCGCGTGGTGGAGACCGTTCGCCGCGAAGGAACGATTCTCGCGGCGGAGGCAGGCGGTCTGGCCCTGGCGCTGGCGCTCGCCCTCGTATCGTTCTTTCCGCTCGGCAGGCCGAACATGGTTACCGAAGGGAACGTGCTGTACAACATCGGCAATGTCCTGGCGGCGCGCGGGCTGCACGAGCAGGCGATCGCCAGCTACGATCGGGCCCTCGCCGACTCGCCCAGGAACGCCGAAGCACTGATCAACAGGGGGAACAGCCTCGACAAACTCGGACGCGCGGACGAGGCCCTGCTTTCCTACCGCAGGGCCGAGGAGGCCCGCCCGGTCTTCTGGCTGGCCTACCGCGCCCAGGCGGTCATCCTGGACCGCCAGGAGAATTTCGACGAGGAAATCCTGACCTTCCAGCGGGCGATCGCCTCGGGGACCAATACCTTCCAAGCCTACTTTCTGCTCGGTTCGCTATACAGGCAGCTGCAACGCCCGGCCGACGCCAGGCCGATGCTCGAGCAGGCCGTCCGGCTGGATCCGAAGCATGTGAGGGCCCGTACGAGGCTGGGCAGTGTCCTGGCGAGGCTGGGAGACAAGGAAGGCGCGAAGGAGCAATACCGGGAGGCCTTCCAGCTCGACCCCAAGGACCGGGAGGCCGGCCACGGCCTCGACAGCTTCGGCCCATGAATCGCGTTCCGCAGGGGGCGCTTCTCCCTGCAGCCGTCCTGGCGTGTGCTACGATCCGCTTCCATGGACCCGAACACTCCCACGATCGCGGCGGCCCGGTCCGACCGGCCGGGATCGGCTGAAAAATCGGCCGTCTACCACTCATTCTGGCGCAAGCTCGACACCACGCTGAGCGCCATCGAGGCCCTGCCGGACCTCACGATCACGCTCGACGTGGTCCTGAAGACCCTCCTCCGGGAATTCCGCCAGGAGACGAACTTCGTGGCCGCGCGCCTCTATGAAAAGGTGGACGACGCCCGCTACGTCCTGAGACGCTGGCACGGGGACAACCCTCCCGACAGGCTCGGTTACACCGTGCCGATCACCTACGCCGCGGTGCAGCTCCTCCTCGAGCGGGGCATCCTGATCATGCGCGAGACCGACAGCGGGTTCGACCCGACGATCGAGGAACCGCTCGGGGTTTCGGTCTTCGCCGCCATGACTCTGGGGGACGAGAACCGCTGGATCCTCTCCTTCAGCATCGACGGCGAGTTCGACCGCGAGCGGATGCTCTACCTTCTCTCTGCGATCCAGCACGTGCTCGGCCAGAAGATCCGGCAAAGCCGCCTGAGCGACGTGATGGAGGAGGCGCGGCTGATCCAGCTGTCGATGCTCCCGAAGGGTCCTCCGAGCTTCTCGCCCTACGACATCCACGGTCGCGCCGTCCCGGCCGAGGCGGTCGGCGGGGACCTCTTCGACTTTCTCCCGATCTCCGACCGGACCCTGGGCATCGCCGTGGCCGACGCCTCCGGGCACGGCCTGCCGGCCGCGCTGCAGGCGCGCGATGTCATCACGGGGCTCCGGATGGGCATCGAGGAGAATCTCAAGATCGTCAGCACGGTGCAGAAGCTGAACCGGGTCATCAACCGCTCGACGCTGGCGGCGCGGTTCGTCTCGCTGTTCTATGGCGAGCTCGAGCGGAGCGGCAACTTCGTCTATACCAGCGCCGGCCACCCGCCGGGCCTGTTGTGCCACGACGGCGAGTTCACCAAGCTCGATCAAGGAGGGCTCGTCCTGGGGCCCGACCCGAACGCCCGCTACGATCGTGGCTACTGCCTGTTCGATCCCGGCGACGTCATCGTCATCTACACGGACGGGATCACCGAGGCTTTCGACAGGACCGACGAAATGTTCGGCATCGATCGCCTGAAGGAGATCGTCAGGTCAGGTCGCTCGCTGTCCGCGAAGGGTCTGGTCGACCTGATCTTCGAGAAGGTCGAGGCGTTCTCCGGGCGGATCCGCCCCGCGGACGACCAGACCGTGGTCGTTGTCCGCCGACCGGCGCCCCGCTGAGTCCCTTTGGACCGGCGGACTAGTTCCTGGCCGGTTTCACGACGTAACCGTCCACGCTCAGGCTGAGGTTGTAGTCATCCTGGCTGGTGTGCAGCTCGAATCCGTTGACGAGCGCGTACCAGCGTCCCGGCACCGGCCCGAACAGCAGGACGCGCTCCGGATCGGAGAGAGTGGCGCCGTCGAAATACAGGTCGCCGAACGGATCGACCAGGATCAGGTCGACGTCGTTCGTCGGGTAGTCGGACCAGTCGGCCTTCCAGATCAGCTGGAACTCCGCGATCTCCGCCCCGTCGGGCACGTCGAACGGGATCACGTCGGTCTGCGTTTCGGCAATCTTGCCCCTGGCCGAGGATCTGGGCTTCTGCTCCAGCGTGGCCTCGATCGCCACATCTCCCGAGACGCTGCCAGCGTTCGTCCAGTCGCCGTTCAGCGTCACGCGCAGCAGGCCGCGCTCGGGCCTGTAGATCATGAACGTCCCTCCGAGCGTGAAATCCTGGGAGAAGTAGTCCCCCCCCCCCGGCTGGTTCGACGTCTTGGCGCTGTGGATCGTGATGAAGAAATCGTCACCGAAGAGCGGGTTCTGCTGCCCGGGAGGAAGCTCGGGCGCGAAGTTCGACAGCATGACGATGATGCGCTCGGTATCGGGCAGGACGTTGTACAGGATCTCGCGCCGCTGCCCCGGAACGAGCGGTCCCACATGCTGGAGGACGCTGCCCCCGGCGACACTCAGGCCCGCGCCTCTCTGGACGTTCTGGAGGACGCTTCGTCCCGGCTTGAACGTCTTGCCCGATTTACCCGACTTATCCGCATTGGCCGTTACCCCGGGCGAGCCCGGTCCGCCGCCGGTCGCCGGCAGTCCGGCGGCCGCCAGGATGTCGTAGGCGGCCTGCGCATCCACGAACCCGCTCCCCTGGTCGAGCGCGGTCGACCCGTCGACCAGCAGCGCCGGGTTGGCGGACTTGAGAATCGCCGCGCGGATGTCACGCGCGGTGGCGCCCGGGAAGGCCTGCCGGAGAAGGGCGGCGATGCCGGCGACGGTCGGCGCGCTGAACGAGGTTCCGCTCGCGAGGTTGATGACACTGGTACCGCTGAACCCCTGGCCGAAGCTGGCGAACCCGTTTGCGATGACATCCGGGTCGCTTCGCCCGTCCGCATCGGGCCCCCGGCTGCTGAAGTAGGCAATTTGCGGGCCGCCGGAGGGACGGTAGCGATTTCCGACGCCCAGCCCGAACTGGAGATCGCGGAGGATCCTCTCGTTGTGGGACAGGTTCGCCGCTCCGGTGGTGATCGCCGCAGTGGACGTGGCGGGGCTGCCGACGGTCATGCCGGAGGGCCCGGAGTTCCCCGCGGAGCAGACGACAACGATGTCCTTGTCGAGCAGCATCGAGACGGCCGTGTCGAGCAGGTCGCGACCGGCAAACAACGTCGGCCCGCTCAGGCTCATGTTGACCACCTGGATTTTCAGCCCGCCCGGCTCCCCGGCGTCGTATTTCTCGCGCAGCTCGAGGACGCGGTCCATCGCCGCCAGGACCACCGAGACAGGCGCGCCTCCGAAGGGAGGGAAGATCCGGATGGCGTAGATGCTGGAAAGCGGCGCCGTCCCGACCATGGGCACCCTGTCCGGCGGGATGACGGAGGAGGGCGCGTTCGCCATGATCGATCGGAAGATCGTCGAGGCGACATTGAACTGGAATTGGACGTTGGCGGAGATCATCCCCGCCACGAAGGTGCCGTGGCCGCTGTTGGAGGCATTCGAGTAGCCCAGCCCGTCTCCGACCAGGTCCTCGCCGCCGATCACCGATCCGTCCGATTCCAGGTGGGGGAAACCCGGCCGTATCCCCGAATCGATGACCGCGACGATGACCCCCTCGCCGCTGATCCCGCGAGCGAGCAGAGGCGTGACGTTCATGATGGCATTGTTCAGGGCGTAGGCGTCGGGATGCGATCTCGCGATCGCCGCCAGGGCGTCGCCGGTCATCCCGCGCGCGCTGTCGAAGGTAATCCTGGTCTCCTCGCCGGACTTTTCCAGCCGGGACCTGGCGTGCAGCAGGTCCATCGGGCGGGGGGCCGGAATCAACAGGTCCTTGGTGATCGCCCCCTGCCCGACCAGGGCGCCGAGCATGGGCAGCGCCGACCGGGGAACCTGAACGGCCACGGCGTCGAAATGCTTGAACTCCCTCACGACCTTCCCGCCGACGTTCCTGACCATCGCCAGCAGCGTGCCGTGAGGCCCGGCCTGCCGGATGAGGACCGGCTCGAGGGTGGCATCGGTCGCCCTCAGGGCGCGAAGCTGTTGCAGGCCCTGCAGGACGGTGTCCGCTCCGGGGGGCCCGGCAAGCGCGCGATCCCGCGTGAACGATCCGGGCAGCACGAACAGCGTAAAGAGCAGAGCGACCACCACGAGCACCGACCTGCGACACATGGGCTTCATGCGGTGTCCTTTTTTTGAGGTGAGGATGGTGTTCCTTAGGCGCGAAAAAGCGTAACTGTAAGATTCTCCAGACTTTTCTAGTACGACATGGATCGCGGCCTGTCAAGTTGTTTCAGGCCCGGCCGGAGCGGGCATGGGCCCCCGTGGGCCGGCTGCGTCAGAAGGCCTGTCCGATCGACAGGAACAGCTGCCCCTTCGCCTCCCCCGGCTGGCGGTCGAGGATTGCGCCGTACTCGAGACGGAAAGGCCCAATCGGCGTGGTCAGGCGGAAACCGCCTCCGGCGGCATGGCGGAGGTCTCCCAGGGAGTACTCTCCAAGGGTGCGGAATACGTTTCCGGCATCGTAGAAGATGACGCCGCGGAGCTTCCGAAAGATGGGGAAACGGAGCTCCTCGTTCAGCAGAAAGAGCCCCTCTCCGCCTATCGGGGCGCCATTGGCGTCCAGCGGGCCGACCAGGTCCCTCTTGAACCCCCGGAGTGTCGTGTCCCCCCCGACGAAGAACCGCTCCGAGGGGGGCACTCCCGAATCGATGTCCCCGGTGAGGGTCGGCTGGCGCCTCGAGCGGCCGAACGCGGTCGCCGATCCCACCCGAACCGCCTGCGCCCAGACGGTATTCGGCAGGACCTCCCGGAAGGAATAGGCCTGGGCGGAGAACTTCGTGAAGTCGGCCTCGGACCCGATGCCGCGCCCGTATACGTTAGCCTCGGCGCCGAAGTAGTGCCCGCGGGAGGGCTCGAAGAGCGAGTCCCTGGTGTCGTGCACGGCCGAGATCGCGAACCCCGAGAGCCTGAGCGTCGTCCCATCGAACTGGACCGCGGCCTCCGAAAGATCCACGTCCTTCAGCGAATACCGATACAGCAGGCGGGTGGCGCGGGTGACCTGCCTGCTGATCTGGACCGAGGAACCGATGGTGCGGACGTCGAAGGCCGGCCGCCGTTCGGTTGCCCCGTAAGCGGACGCGATGATGTCGTAGCGCCCGCCGAAGATCCCCAGCTCGCGGTACAGGAGCGAGCCCCGCCTGTCCAGGCTGCTGGCGCGCGTCTGCAGCCCCACGTAGCGGCCGCTTCCAAAGATGTTGCGGTTCGATATCTCATACTGGCCGCGCACCTTCTCGTCGGTGTCGTAGCCGATGCCGAACACCTGCGTCAGGGGCGCCGCCTCGCGCACCACGACCTCGATCGGAACACGCTCGGAGCCACCAGCCTCCACGGGCTCACCGGGCCCGGGCTTCAACTGGACGGTGCTGAAGATGCCGCGCCTGTAGAGGCGCGTCTGGCTCTCCAGCAGCTCCTTGCGGCTGAGCGCCTCCCCGGGCTTGATGACCAGCCCCCCGCGGATGACACTCTCGCGCGTGATCAGGTTGCCGGTGACCGCGATCGGGCCGACGACCTGATGCGCGCCCTCCTCCACTGTGAACTGCAGATCGTCCTCCTCGAAATCCTCGTCCCGGACGGCCGGCACGAAGCGGAACTGGACGCGCGAGTCCGGATAGCCGGCCTCGTCGTAGGCGCGCCGCAGGCGGGCCTGCGCCGCCTCGACCGCCACGACCGTGGAAGGCACCCCCTCCGGGAGCGCCGCGATCTTCTCGAGCCGCTCCGGCGTGAAGGCCTCCGCCCCCTCGAAGCGCAGATCCCGCACCGAGACCCGAGGGCCCTCTTCCACGTGAAAGGTGACCGTGGCCCGGCGACCGGAGCCATCCAGGACCACCTCGGGCTCCTGCACGGCCACGCGCGCGAAGCCTCTGGAGAGATAGAGATCGCGGATCGCTCCGACGTCCGAGCGGAGTCTTGCGGCCCGCACGATGCCGCCCGAGAAGAGGGTGTCGCGCGAAGTCTCGATCACGCCGAGGATTTCCTTTTCGGTGATTTGGCCGGCTCCTTCCACCCGCACCGCGTCGGCCTGCACGCGCGGCCCGCGCCGGATGTTGAATGCGACGCGGAAATTCTCCGCGTCGTTCTGCTCCACCGTGGACGCGACCTCGACACCCAGATAGCCGCGGTTCTTGAAAATCGTCTCGATCCGTTCGCTGGCGTCCTTGACGATGTCATCGAGGAAGATTCCCTGCTGCCAGTAATCGGTGATTTTCTGCCGCAGCCCTTCCCGGCCGCGCACCCCCCTGATGTCGATCGAGACGCGGGGACCCGAGGCGACATGCGCCGTGAGATCGACGGCTCCCTCGCCCGCCGGCTTCTCCTCGACACTGACCTCGGCCATGAGATAGTCCCGGTCCCGGAAAAACGCCACCAGCCGATCCACACCGTCGTTGACCGCGGCGCGGTCCCGCGGCCGGCCCGTGCGAAGCCGCAACCGCCTCAGGAGCTTCGAGGGCTTGAAGTGATTGGCGCCGGTGAGCCGCAGGGATGCCACGGTGGGACGGCCTCCCTGGAGCGGACTCCCGCCGGTCGCCGGCGGGGCCGGCGGGGTGCCGCGCAGGACATACCTCAGGTCACCCCCGATCGACCCGTCGCCGCTGCGCGCGCTGGTGAATTTGAAGCTCTTACTCAGGGAGTAATCGAGTTGGTAGATCGAGCCGGAGGTCCGGCCGAGCTCGTCCGAGTAGGTCACGAAGAGATCGGGGGTCACCTGCTTCCCGAGCGTGATTCGCGTGGCCGGGTCTCCCGGGCCGCTCACCTGGAGAGGGTCGATCGCCACGACGTCGATCCCGACCTTGCTGCTCAGCCGATCGCTCAGCTCCTGGCTGAGCCGGCCGGCCAGGTAGGACGACACCGTCTCCTCCGCGATCAGGCCGCTCTCGGGCGCGATCCCCTCGCGGGTCCGGCCCGTGATCAGCAGCGCGACGATGTCAGCCTGCGGGAGCGGGGGGGTGCTCGATAGCTCGTAGCGGAAATCGTCGATCGAGCCCTCGACCGTCAGCGTCACCTCGTACTCGGCGACCGTGGTCTGGGCGCTCAGGTCGAACACCGGGTTGATCGCCTCCGGGTCGTTGAAATCGACGCTGCCGTGGTCGACGAGGTAGCGGACCTTGCGAAAGCGGATCGCGCCCCCCTCGACCGCCGTGATCCGGCCGGCCACCGAAGGGCGGGCGGCGGTCCCCCTGACCTCGAGCTCTCCCTGGCCCTCGATGTTGCCGAAATCGTTCCGCATCCAGACGTCCCCCGGCGCCGAGATGGTGAGGTCGAGCCGGAGATCCGCGATCGGTCCGGTCGGCGGCTGCGTGTCGAACAACTCCCCGCCGGCGTTCCCGACCAGGGTCGACTCGATGCGAAAGTCACGGCTGTAGATCGCCTTGATCAGGTCGATCCGTCCGCTCAGCGTGACCGCCCCGGGACTGGCGCGCAGCGTCAGGTCGACGTCCGAGAGGGAGCGGAATCCCTCCGGGAAATCGGCCCTGACCCCCTTGCCCTTGAGGCGCACCTCCGCGGTGCTGATCGAGAACGGCGAGCGAAACCCGGTCCCGCCCAGGACCAGCGAGCCGCTTCCCTCCACGGTCCCGCCGCCCGCCTGGAACGTGAGCGTCTCGATCTGCGCGCCCGATCCGTCGAAGTGCGCCCGCCCCGTAAGATTCGAGATCGGGAACGGGAGGTCGGGATAGCGGATCGCCTCCGCGCTTACCTGAAGCGACCCCTGGAAAGAAGGGTCCTCGCGCACCCCGCCCACCTTCAGCTCGATCTCCCCCTCGCCGCTCGCATGGAGGTTGCGGGCGATCAGCCGGAACAGGGCCAGGTCGAACCGGCCACGCGCCGCGATCGCGATGTCGCCCCCGGGAGCCGTCGCGACATCGCCGCTCAGGTCGATGTGCGTCCCCGTGCCGGCCAGCACGATCGGGGCGAGGCTCAGGCGCCCGGCCTCGTACCGGACCTCGACCGGCCGCTCGGTGCTGACCACGGCCCCCGCCGCGCCGATCTCGAGCTTGTCGAGGACGAGCTGTCCCTTCATGTCCCCCGGCCGATCGAGTCGCACCTCCGCCCGGCCCTTTCCCGTGAACAGGACACCGATGTCCCTGGGCAGGCCGGCGGCGATTTCCTCCCCCTCCAGCCGGGTCCCGGTGAAGACCCACCGCACGTCGGCGGACCACGGACCCGCCTCTCCGGGCGCCGGCGGCTCGAGGCGGGCCACGCGACCCTCGATCTCGATGCCACGGCCCGGGACTTCTCCACGCAGTGACGCGACCGTCCCCTCCAGGACCGCATCGAGGCGCGCGGCGCCGAGCGGACGCCCGGCCGCCACGATATCCGCCGCGTTCAGCGAGAGCGAGCCGGTCGGGGCCGCGAGCGCCCCGCCTATCGTCCCGGCGAGAGTCGCCGACCCCGACAGGGGCATGCCGCCGAGAGCCCCGGACCAGCGCGACAGATCGAAATCGCGGGCATCGAGGACAAGGCTTCCCGGCACGCCGTCGGAGGGCACGGCGTTGAAGGCGATGCGCCCGTCCAGGCGCAGTGCTCCCGGTCCCTGCGATAGGACCAGGCCGCGCGCCTCGATCGCCTCCGGCGTGTAATCGAAGTCGCCCTTGAGGCCATCGAAAGCCACCCCCATGATCCGGAGCGCCCCCGTGTCGATCGAGCCGCGTCCGGAGGGGGCATCGAGTCGTCCGCCGATGGTGCCGGTCGCGCTCAGCGCCCCTTCGATCGGCAGCGTCGAGCCCGCGGCCGCCAGGAGCGGTGCGATCGGGAAGTCGCGCGCCGAGCCTTCGAGGGCGAGAGACCGTTGCCGGACGAAATCAATCGATCCCTCAAGCCGGATCTCCCCCTCTTTTTCACTCCGCAGGGTGGATCGCCGGATCGCCAGCCGGTTGTCGGCATAGACGACGTCCGCCTCGGCATCGCCGAGCGGCACTCCTCCGATCGTGAGGGAGGTGCCGGCCAGTGCCCCCGCGAAGGTCAGATCGCCGTTCGCGTACTGCAGATCGCCGCTCCACTTCCACTGCCCGCCGAGCCCTTGCAGCAACCCTTCCAAGGAGCTCACGCGGGGCGAATCGTCCGCCCAGGCCAGCAGGCGGACGGGGCGCGCCGGTTCTCCACCGCCCGCCGCGCCGCCGGGGGGCCGGCGCGGCTTTTTCGGGGAGGGCTCCGGCGCGAACAACGGCAGGATCTCCGAGATGTTGCCGGTCGCGCCGCTCAGTCTCAGCTTGAGGCCGGATCCCGGCGAAATGGTTCCCGAGAAGCTTCCGTTCACGGACCCCGCGCGCACCGAGCCCTCTTCGAGGCGGATCTCCGGGCCCCCGATCACGAGCCGCGAAGTCGCTTCGAGGGGAAGGTCGGTTCCGCTCGGGGCCGTGAAGTGTCCGACCGCATCGAGGATCCCGGAGCCGCGCAACCCCGCGAGGCCACCGGCCGTCAGCGTGTTCCGGCCGCGGTAGTGAATCGTCCCCGTCATCGCCGGGCCGCTCCACCCCGCGCGGCCGAGGACCTGCGCCAGGTCGAGCCCGTCGAGGCGCACCTCGTTCTCGGCGCGCCAGCCCTGGCTCGTCGAGGAGAGCGTGACCGACCCGGTCGCTTCGCCGCCCAGGAGGTGCGCCCGGACTTCGTCGATGGTCAGCCCGTCCGCGACCCGCAGATGACACCCCAGGCTGTCGATCGGCACATCCCAGAGACGCAGCCCGGCGCCGGTGATCCCGCCCACGGCCCGCGGCCCATTGCCGTCCCAACCCCCTTCGAGATCGAGGTCCAAGTGCCCCGAGGGCGCGGCCCCCGCCGGGAAGAATCGGGCCATCTTCTCCAGCTCGACGGCAGCCCGAAGCGTTCCCTGGACCGAGATGGCGTCCCCGTCGGCGGCCCGGGCCTTTCCGGTCAGGGTGATTCCATCGCCCCGGATCGACAGGGGGTCCAGGCTCAGTCCCGCGGCACCGGTCGTGAAGGCCGCCTCTCCCGCGAGACCCGCCCATTCGCCGGCCGGAATCCTGATCGAACCCTCGCCGAACGCGATGGACCCCCGCAGGGCTCCTGCCTCGGCCGGGCCGTGCACCTCGACCTTGACGTCGTGGAGGTTGGCGCGCGATCCATCCGCCACCCCGACGTCGATCTCACCGTGCCGGAGAACAAGCGACGACCCGGCCGGGACGCGGTCGAGAAGGGACTCCTCCGCCGTCCCGGCGCCGGCCGGTGTCGATACCGGCCTCCCTTCCGCCAGGACCAGAGTGGCGCGGGGCGTGTCGATCTCGATTTCGACGGGCCCGTGACGGAATCCAAGCAGCGTGAGCACGCCTGCGCGAAGTCCAATCTCTTTGACGGTCGCCTCCGCCTGCGATCCGCGGTTGCCCTCCCGGGTCAGACGGATCTCGAGCAACCGCACGCCCGCCGGCACCAGCGAGATCCTGGCGCCGGAGATCTGCACCGTGGCACCGAGCGCCTCTGAGGCGCCCGACTCGGCGGCTCGGCGCACCCGCTCCTCCACGACACTTTTCAGGTGGGGAACGGCCAGCAGCAGCGCCGCGATGGCGATCAGTGACGTGAGGGCCGCCCATTTCGCCGCGCGCTTCATTTTCCTCCGGATCTCCGGGAGCACGGTCTAGGATACCGCGCTTCAGACGGGAGCGTCAGGCGGGACGCGAGGAGGCGACGTGCGTCTTCCAGAGGCGCGCGAACGCGGACAGGGCGGCGACCTTCCGGCGCTTCACGAGGATCGCGAGGATCTCATACGCGACCCAGGCGAAGTAGAGAACCGTCACCTCGTTGTGCAGGCCCGGCACCGCGAACTGCAGCCCCCAGAGGAAGAATATGCCGCAGGCCTCGAACATGTGGAACGACATGTTCAACAGCAGCAGCATGCCGAGCATCGACTGGGCGATCGTGAGGAGGATCTCCTTCCGCTGGTGGTCGTCGAAAGGGATGTGGGTGGGATGCCCGACGCTGAACGAGTAGACGATCGGAATCATCGCCGCCAGCATCGTCCACTGGTTGATGTTCGCCGACACCATGTTCATCAGCGCCATGGGGGCCTTGCCCCGCTGGCGAGCCCAGTAGATGGCGCTGATCTTCTCGGGGAACTCCGAGAGAAAGGGCGCCACCCACTGGATGAAAAGATACTGCGACACTCCCAGGACAGCTGCGAACCGCAGCATGCTCTGCAGGAACGGTCCCGCCGAGAGGTAGAGGATCAGACCGCCGCTCACGAACAGGGCCAGGATGATCGCGATCTGCGTCCGGCGCGGCTGGCGCATGATCGTGCGCGGCACGATCTCCAGCTCTTCGAGGTGCTCGGCGTCGCGCGGAGGGATCTTCATGAGCATCCAGAGATACAAGGCGTAGATGCCCGCGAGAATGGCGCCGTCCGCCAGCGTCAGCGTCCCCTTGAAGTAGATCACCAGGAAGTAGAGGATCGGCAGGCCTAGGGCCAGCACCTCGACGCAATTCTCCTCATCCAGCTCGATACGCCAGAGCATCCGCCGCTCGCGTCTCCAGGCGCCGTACAGGGCGACGGCGAAGATCAGCGGCCAGCCGAGTCCCACCAGCAGCCTCAGCGAGCCGGTGAAGTTGGCGGTCATGAAATGGATCTGCTGCGACCAGGCGATGACGGCCTCGACCGCGAACTCGGGCATCGCCTGCATCCAGGCCAGGATGGCCAGCGCCAGGCCGCGCGCCACGATGAACTGCGCGCACTCGGCGCCCCACGCGATCAGGAACGCGGAGAACACGATGGCGGGGAACGGCCAGGCGCTCGCCCACAGCCCGCCGCCGGTCTGGGTGGCTCCCGGCAACATGAGGCCCGGAGGAAGCATCCCGAGCCAGGCCGCAGCGCGCCGGCGGACCCTCTCCCTGGCGCCGACGCGCGTGGAATCGGACGGCGACTGGGGTTCGGACGGCTTCATGGGGGGCGTATGTTAGGTCGCGCCCCGGGTGCTGTCAATCAGCGATGGTTCAGGGGGCAGGGGCGGGACGTTGCCGGGGCCTGAGCCCGCGGCCCTGCAGCGGCCGGCCATCGGCGCCAAGCATCTCGCCGGCCGAGACCAGCACGGTCATTCCCCCCTGCAGGACGCGCGAGGCCTGGGTCAGCCCCTTGCCGTGCGTCGGGTCGCCGACGAGCGTCGCGCGGCCGCTGGTCTCAAGGGTCCGCGCCAGGCGCTCGGCCGCGCTGCCGGTTTGCCCGTCGACAAGCACGACCAGGGGGCTCGCCGTGACGGCCCCCTCGCCCCCCGTGACCAGGGTGATGGCTCCGTCCCCATCGACATCAACCCCGGCCGGCTTCCCCGGACCCGCGAGCAGGTCGCCGATCGCGTCCGCGGATCGCGTGAAGCCGCCGGTGTTGCCCCTGAGATCGAGGACGATGCCGTCTTTGTCGCGCATGCCCGCGAGGGCCGCCCGGATCCCGGCGACGACCTTGGGGTCGGCCAGGTTGCTGATCTTGATGTAGCCCAGCCCGCCCGGCAGGTCCCCGGTGACCACCGTCTGCCCGCTCGGAGGGTTCCGCCCGAGCGGATCGGGGCGCGCGGGGCCGCCGCGCCGCGCCAGGTAGACCGCCGCGGATTCCTCGGGATCCCTGAGGCGCGAATAAGGGTCGCCGAGCGAAGCGAGCATGGCGGCGATGGCGGTGTAGGCGGCCTGCGGATCCTCGAGCGCTCCCCGGTAGTGATCGCGCCAGGCCATCCAGTCCTGGCCGTTGAACGTGCGATCCCGGTACGAATCCCGCGCGTAGGCCCAGGCTTCCCGATAGAGCATCTCCGGGATGGGGGGAACCTCTCCGCGCAGTGCCTGCCTCGCCTCCACCTGGCGTCCGAGCGCCCCCAGCATCAGCGGGTACTGTCCGCGCGCCAGGCCGAAGTTGTCCGCGGGGTCTTCGCGCAGCGCCGCCGCGTAGGCGGCCGCGCCCCCTTCGAGGTCCCCCTGGTCGGCCAGAGACGCGCCCAGCAGCGAGAGCAGAGGAGCCGCGCCGGGCCGCGCCAGCAGGCCCTTTCGCGCCACATCTTCGGCCTCTCCGGGGTGGCCCGAGCGAAGCAGCGCCAGGGACAGATCCGCGAGCGCGGTCATCCGCGGGGAATCGCCGGCCGCCGCGAGCCGCAACTCCTCGAGCGCCCGTACAGCGTCGCGGGCCACCGATTGATAGAGCTCGCCGAGCAGCGAGTGGGCCACCGCCGATCCCGGGGCCGCGGCCACCGCGCGCCGGGCCAGGATGAGGGCCTCGCTCTGGCGGCCCGCGAGCAGGGTGAGGCGGGCCATCAGCGGCAGGAGCGCGCCATCGTCGCCCTTTCCCTCCTGTTCCAGGCGCGCCGCCTCCGCCTGCGCGTCTCCCCCGATCTCCCGCAGGAGAGTGGGCTGCATCGACAGGACCTCGTTCGCGACTTCGAGAGTCCAGGGCTCCGTCGGATCGGCCCTCAGAGCCTGGTAAAGGGCCTCGCCCGCCTCGGAGAAGCGTCCGGCCGCGGCGTCGATGAGCGCCATCACCCTCAGACCGGAGACGGACGGGCCGGGCGGGGGCGGGCTCCCGGCCGCGCGGGACAGCGCCTCGGGACCCCGCCTCTCGAGGAATCCCACGAAGCCCCGCGACGCGTAGAGGTCGTCGGGGCGGGCCGCCAGCAGATCCTTCCAGGCCCGCTCCTCGGCCGCCGGGTTTCCATCGGCGCGCGCCAGCGCGACCAGGTTGTACAGCGCCACGCCGTCGCCGGGCCGGCGCTTCAGGACTTCCTTGAATTCCGCCGCCGCGCCCGGGCGATCGCCGCGTGCCGCGAGGGCCAGCGCCAGCCCGCGGCGCGCATCGATACTCTCTCGGTCGAGGGAAAGGGCGGACCGGAATGCCGTCGTCGCGCCGGCGGCGTCGCCCGCCACCGACAGGAGGCGGCCCAGCTCGGTGAACACCGCCGGGCCGGGGGATCGCTCGGCCGCGTCGCGCAGGGCCCTGAGCGATGCGTCGATCTCGAGCAACTCGCGGCGCCGCAGCCCGGCCGCCTGGTCGCCGGGTCTGGCCTCGAGGTAAAGGTCCCACTGCGCCAGGGCTTCCTTCAGGTCGCCGCGATCTTCCGCGACGCGCGCCATCCCGGCCCGGACCAGCGGATCCCCCGAACGCGCCTCGAGCACCCTGCCGAACAGGACCGCGGCATCCTCGACCCGTCCCTGCTTGCGGCGGGTCTCGCCGAGGTTGAGGAGCAGATCGGGCCGCCCTGTCGCGCCGACAAGCGGCAGGGCGGCGGTGATGATCGCCGCCGCGCCGTCATAGTCGTACGCCGCGCGAAGGAGTAGCGCCTGGCCCGCGAATCCCTCGGGCCGTGACCGGTCGAGGGACACCGCCGCGTCATACTCCTTCTTCGCCTCCGCGAGGCGGCCGGCGCGCCTGAGGGTGTCGGCGAGCAGGATTCGCGGCTCGTACCGCTCCGGCTGCTCCCGCAGCGCCTCGCGGTAATGCGCGATCGCCTCGTCGATTCTCCCCGCCTGCCTGGCGGTGTTCCCCTGCCGCACGGCGTCATCCGAGCGCTTCTCCGCGGCGGCGGGATCCGGCGCCGCGGCGAGAACGTGCGCCGCCGGCACGACAATCACCGCGCCCAGCAGGAAGAGCGAAACCGCGACAATCGGCCGATTCGTGAGCATGGACATGAAGCGCCTAAGGTACGGCGGGACCTGGCCCAAGTCAACGCTGCGCCGGGCCTAGGTCGCTCCTGTCGCGCCGCGGCGCTTCAGGCCGCCTTCTGGCGGCGGATCATCGATTCGATGGTGGTGAGGACCGACTCGAGCTTGAAGGGCTTGCTGAGGTACAGGCAGCCGTGCGACTGGAAAAAGGTCTGGACCTTGGCGTTCGCGAGGTCGCCCGTGGAAAAGATGAAGCGGCTCCGCATGTCGGGCTTGATGCGGCAGACCTGTTCGTAAAGACCCTGGCCGTCGAGCCCGGGCATCTTGAGATCGGTGAGGATCGCGTCGTAATCGTTGTCCTTGGCCATCTGCAGCGCGATCCGCCCGTTGCGGGCCCTGCCGACGGTGTGCCCTTCGCTCTCGAGAAAATCGCCGAGCAGCTCGGTGAGAACTTCCTCGTCGTCGACCACGAGAAGACGCAGCGGCCCCAGAGTGACGCCCGGCATTTTCCGATCCTCCGGCGGCTCCGCGGCCGCCTGCTTGGACTCGATGAGCGGCAGGTCGATCGTGATCGTGGTGCCTTCGGCGAGTGTGCTGTCGGCACCCATCGTGCCCTGGTGATCCGTGACGATCGCCCGCGACAGGCTGAGACCGAGCCCAGTCCCCTTGCCCGGCTCCTTGGTGGTGAAGAACGGCTCGAAGATCCTGCCGACCCGCTCCTGGGCGATCCCGAGCCCCGAGTCGGCGAACTGCGCCCGGAGCATGTCTCCGTCGCGCAGGGTCGTGACGACGAGGCATCGCGGGCGCCCGCTCGTGGACATCATCGCCTGGTGGGCGTTGTTGACAACGTTCAGCACGACCTGCTGGATCTGGTGGAAGTCGAGCATCGTTGAAGGCAGGACCGGATCGTAGCGGCGCTCCACCTCGATGTTGTCGACCTGCATCTGGTAGGCGCGCAGTTCGAGGACCGAGTCGATCACCTGGTTGAGGCTCTGGCAGGTCTTTTCGGGCTTGTGGCGCCGCGCGAAGCCCAGGAGGTTCTGGACGATCTTCTGACAGCGCACCGTCTCGTTGAAGATCCGCTCCAGGCTTTTCTTGGTCTTCGGGTTGACCTCGCTCGCGAGGAGGAGCTGGGCGAAGCCCATGATCCCCGAGAGCGGGTTGTTCAATTCGTGGGTGACGCCCGAGATCAGCTGACCGATGGCCGACATCTTCTCGGCCTGCATCAGCTGCTCCTGCGCAGTGCGCAGGCGCGCCTGCGCTTTGCTGACCGCCCTCTCGAGGCGCTTCTTCTCGATGGAATGGGCCATCTGGCCCGCGAACAGGTCGAGGCATGCAAGCCGTTCCGTCTGCAGGCCGGCCGAATCCACAGGCTCGTCCAGCATCACCGTCCCGAGGAGCGCGGCGCCTGCCCCGCGCAGGGGAATCACGACCAGGCCGGGCCCCCCCGCCGCGTCCCCGCCCTCCGGTCCCGGGCGCAGCCAGGGAAGATCGGTCCGTGACGAGGTGGGAATGACGTAGAGGCTCCCATGACGGAAGCCCTCCTTGAAAAGCGCCATGCGGCTGGCCGGGGTCATCTTCCGGCTGTGAAACCGGTCGATCTCTTCATCCGTGAACCCGGTGAAGAACCACTGGTGGTCCCTGCCCTCCTCGTCCACCAGTGTCAGCGCGGCCCGGCGGAACCCCGACTGGTCCCTGAGCGTCTCGAGGAAGATCCTGCAGACCGCCTGGAGATCGCCCTCCTGGACGATGCCGGCCGAGGCCTTTCCGTAGGCATCGATCACCCGCGCCAGGCCGGATGGATGGTCTGCCGCGCCCTCCTTCGTGACAATCATCGCGGCGGCCATCAGGCCCCCCGCCCGTTCCAGTACGCGAAGTCCCCTGGAGTCGAGGCATCCCGGCTCCCTCGAGCCCACGATCATCAGGCTCGGCGCCGTCCCCTCGAGCGCCAGCGGCAGGAAGGCCGCCTCGCGGATTCCCTGCGCGTAAAGCGCCTTTTCCTCGGCGAAACGGAACTCGGTGCCGATCACGGGGCAAAGCTCGGCCCGGCGCTTCCTTCCCACCTGAGCCGCGCAGGAGCCCTCCATGGGCACGCTCCAGGTCCTGCCGTATTCCTCGGCGGGATGGACGGTGAGGTACTCCACCGGGGCGCCATTCTCGGGAAGCCGGGCCACGCAGATCTGATCGCAGGGAACGATTTCCGTGATGGCCCTGCAGAGCCGTTTGACGATTTCGGGGGCGGCTTGCTTCATCTCACCGTCTGGCGGCAATCGGTCTTCCGGGTGCCGCTGCCAGGGCTCACTGCGCTCTCGACAGGATAAATATAGAAGTTACTTAACTTGAGTCAAGATTACAAAAGTTATCCTTGACATAAATTGAGAATTGCTAAAGAATAACCGTCTAATTGAATATGTTTTATTAGTGAAATACATATTTAGAATCTGACACTTGGGAGCAACCCTTAAAGGTTCTGGAGGACGGAATGGTTACGGCGAAGAAACGCGTGCGGGGGGTTGTGCTGGCGGTGGGTCTACTGATGGGGTCACTCCCCGCGGGGGGGCTCTCCTGGGCCAGGAAGCCGGTCACAGGCGGTCCCGGGCTCTGGATCTCCGCGGACCGGATCGTCGGTTTCGTGCCCTTCACCGTTTACATCTACGGCAAGATGCGCGACGCGGAACGGGGTGACCTCGAGTTGTGCCGGTCGGAGGTGGCCTGGATTACGGATTCGTCCGGCGCTTCAGCCGGCGTGGGAGGTCAGGCGTCGCCCGCCTCGATGGGACAGCAGATCGGCGATCAGCCCGCCTGCTCGAAGGGTGAGACGGTCAACACGCCCGACGGCTACCAGTACCGGCACGACATGCAGTTCGACCGGCCCGGCATCTTCCACGTCCGCCTGATGATGGTCGACCCCGGGGGCCACAGGCGGATGTCGAACACCCTGCGCATCAGCGCCTTCTGACCTCCCCCCCGCAGGCCCCCCGGGCCTGCGCGCGGGCCTCCCCATTCGCGGCTACTTCTTGGGAATGGGCTTCTTGAGCGCTTCCTGAAGCTCCTTGCGGTCGACCTCGCTCGCGGTGAGCGCGGCGATCAGCTGTGCGCGGATGGCCGCGTCCTCGGTGACCCGCTTGACGAGGGTTTCGCGCTGCGTCGCATCCGCGATCAGCTTGTCGAGGGCCATCGCCTTGATGGACGTATCCCCCAGGAGCGTCTCCGCCAGCTCCTTCTTGGTCGCGTCGTCGGTGGTCATCCGGTTCATCATGCTCTGCTTGGCGATGCTGTCCGCCAGGAGCTTGTTGACGAGCTCGTCCTTCGTCGTCGGATTCATCACCATGTCGTCGACGCTCGTCCCGCATCCGAACAGGCCGGCCGCCAGCACGGCCAGGCCAAGCACAATCACCCTGCGCGCAGTGTTCATGGTGTCTCTCCTTGTCGGGGAATCATCTCGGACCCAGAGGATGGTCTTCTTCGACGAGCGGATTTAGGCGCCGGACGGTGGTGCGGCGGCCTCCTCCTTCGCCTCCGGTGCCTTCTCCGGGGGCTTCGCCTTGGTCTCCCTGACGTGCGCCGTGCGGCGCGCGCGCTGGAGCCGCTTCAACCTCTTCCTGAGCTGCCGCGCCCGTTCACCGGGGATCGAGGCTCCCTTGGAGGCGATCTTCTTTTTGAGCAGGTCTATCTTCGTCTTCAGCTGGCCGGCCGTGGCCATGCGTCACCTCCCGCGCCGGATTGTCCGGAAAGAGCGGGAATGGTAGCCCCGCTGCCGGCCGCGCGTCAAGCGCGCCCCCCGGGGCCGGCGTGCCGGCCATCCGGGACACGTAGTAGAATCCGCGCCGGCGGGCTCCGCATGGATGATAGCGTCACATCCACACTCGAACCGAGAAGCGAATCCTCCCGGCCACCGGCCCGCAGGCGGCTCACGGCGACGGATCGCTTCGTGCGCGCTCCACTCGGGCTTCTCTGGCTCGCGCTGATGGCCCTCCTGGCCGTTCCAGTCATCATCTTCATGACGGCCCTTTACTACGTCGTCCAGGCAGGCCGCCTGCTCGTTCAGGGCCGCTCCGGTCGGACAAACGGATCGAATTCTGACGTCGCCTGACAGGAGGTCGCGATGAACCGCACCCATCGATCGTCTGTACGCATGCCGGCAAGGATCGGCGTGTGGCTCGCCGCGGCCTGCGCGGCGCTCGCGCTCCTGCCCTCCGGAGCGCCGCGCCCCGCCCTGGCGGCCGACCGCGCCCCGCTGAACGCGCCGGCGGACCTCCCCGGCCCCCCGCAGGGCGCCCCGGCGATCGGATTCCTGGCCGCCTCGCGCGAGGCCGAGGCCCGGTCCGAGCGGATCTTCCTCGGTACGCCGGCGCCCGCGCGGGCGAGGGCCTGGCTCCGGGCCCTGACGGAGGAGCCCCACGTCGCGGGGACCCCCGCCGACAAGAGGTCCGCGGAGTATGTCCGCGACCGCCTGAAGGAGTTCGGCCTGCAGGCGGAGATCAACACCTACGAGGTCCTGCTCAATTACCCGAAATCGGTGTCGCTGCGGATGCTCCAGCCGGAGCAGGCCGATCTCTCCCTGCGCGAGGCCGGCGACCCCCGCGACAAGGACTCCTACAGCGGGGATGTCTACCCGGCGTTTCACGGGTACGGCGCCGAGGGGACCGCGACCGGCCAGGTGGTGTACGCGAACTACGGCACGCGCGAGGACTTCGAGCGGCTCGACACGGCCGGCGTGTCGGCCGAGGGGCGGATTGTCATCGTGCGTTACGGCAAGAACTTCCGCGGCCTCAAGGTCAAGGAGGCGCAGGATCGCGGCGCGCGCGGCATGCTGATCTACTCAGACCCTCAGGATGACGGCTACGTCAAGGGGGACGTCTATCCCGACGGTCCGATGCGGCCCTCTTCGGCGATCCAGAGGGGGTCCGTGCAGTTCCTGTCCCAGGGCCCGGGCGATCCGTCGACCCCCGGCTACGCCTCGACACGCGGGGCGCGCCGGGCGCAGCGGGATGCAATGACGGGGATTCCCCGCATCCCCTCCCTGCCGCTGTCCTGGGGCGAGGCCTCGAAGATCCTGAAAGCCCTCGCGGGCGAGCGGGTTCCCGACGACTGGCAGGGCGGTCTGCCGTTCGCCTATCACCTCGGCCCGGGTCCCGCCGAGGTGGCGATGAGCGTGACGATGGACTACGCCGTCCGGCCGATCTGGAACATCATCGCCACGATCCCCGGCACCGTCGAGACGGCGCGGCAGGTGATCCTCGGGAATCACCGCGACGCCTGGACCTACGGCGCGGTCGATCCGAATTCGGGCACCGCCTCGTTTCTCGAAACGGCCCGCGGGCTGGGCGCGGCGCTCAAGGAAGGCTGGAAGCCGCGGCGCACCCTCATTCTCGCCTCGTGGGACGCCGAGGAGTACGGGCTCGTCGGCTCGACGGAGTGGGTGGAGGACCGCCTGGACTCCCTCCAGCAAAACGGCGTGGCCTACATCAACCTCGATTCGTCGGTCACGGGCGGGGACCTGGACGTCGAGGGGATCCCCTCGCTGCGCGACCTGGTCGTCGAGGTGGCGGGAGGTCTGACGGACCCCCGGCTCGGCACGAGCCTCCTCGAAGCCTGGCGCTCGCGGCTCCACCGCGAGTGGGCGAAGACCGAGCCACCCTGCCTAGGGGAAGCCTCGGCCCGGTTCGACTTGCGCCTCGGGCCGCTCGGCTCGGGGTCCGACTACACCGCGTTTATCGACCACGCCGGAGTCGCGAGTCTCAACTTCTCCTTCAACGGACCGTACGGCGTCTACCATTCGATCTACGACAACATTTTCTGGATGGAGCACTTCGGCGATCCGGAGTTCCTGTACCACACGCTGGCGTCCCGTTTCTACGGGCTCATCGCGATGCGGCTCGCCGCGGCCGAGATCGTCCCTCTCCGCTACGGCGCCTACGGAGCGGCGCTGGCGGCGGAGCTGACCGACCTCGAACGGGACACCCTGCGGCAGCTCCGCATGTGGCGGGCGGCGAGCGAAGGGGCGGGCCCCGCCGATCCGGGATCCGCGTCCGCGGTCGAGGGGCGCAGGAAACCGGCGCTCGATCCCGACTTCACGCCCATCCGGGAGGCGATCCGGCGGCTCGGCGACGCCGCCGAGGCGCTCGACCGGGCGGTCGAGCGGCTTCAAGAGGCGACGCAGGGCCGCACCGACCCGTCCCTGCTTCCCCGCCTGAACGAGGCGCTGGTCGGAGTCGAGCGCGCCTTTCTCGATGCGCGCGGCCTGCCGGGGCGGCCGTGGTTCCGGCACATGCTCTACGCGCCGGGTTTGACCACGGGATACGCCTCCTGGCCCTTCCCCGGTGTCGTCCAGGCCCTCAAGGAACGGGACCCCGCGGCGCTCGAGGCACAGATGCGTGCACTTCTCGAGCGGCTGAAGGCGGGCATGGAGCGGATCGATCAGGCGCGCCGGCTGGCGGAGGGCGCCTCCCCCTGAAGCGCGGGACCTACCAGGCGTGCCGGACCTGCCGCAGGATCTCGCGGAGGGTCGGGCGCTTCCCGTACATCAGCAGCCCGAGCCTGAAGAGCGCTCCGGAGACGCGGATCGCGAGGTACACCCCCCCGGCGAGGAGGATCACCGCCACCAGAAAGTCCCACAACGCGACCTGCCCGGTCCCGAGCCGCAGCATCATCGTGATCGGCGAGGTCAGGGGAAACCAGCCGAGCCCGCGCGCGATCCAGCCGTTCGGCTGATCGAAGATCACGATCCAGGTGAGCGCCGGCGGCAGCACGGTCATGAGCGACCAGATCGCGGCGAACTGCTGGGTCTCACGCGCGTTCGATCCCAGCGCCCCGGTCCCGGTCATCAGGCTGCCGATCATGAGGTAGCCCAGCACGAAGAAGACAAGGCAACCCGCGAACAGCTTGAAATCGAGAAGCGCCAGGGCCGCGGCCGCCAGCAGGCTGGTCGCCATCGTCGCGACCGACAGCCAGACCGCGAGTTGCAGGAGTCCCGCCGCGCCGAGGCCCAGGAGCTTCCCGAACAACAGCTGGTCCGGACGCACGGAGGAGAGGATCACCTCGATCACCCGGTTCTCCTTCTCCTCCGAGACCCCCTGCAGCAGGTATCCCGCGCTGGTCATCAGCGACATCAGGAGGAGGATTCCGAAGACCCCGGGGATCGCCAGTTTGGCGATGCGCGACGTCCTGTCGAACGGCCCGATGCTGCCGTCCTCGCGCAGGACGAACGACTCGGAGGCCGCCTGGACGATCGGCTGCTCGATACGCTCGATCATCCCGTCGGGGACCTTCCCGGCGAGAAGCGACCGCCCGAGCAGCGACTCGAGCGCCTCCCGGGCCCGCGCCCGCCCGATGTTGAGCGGCGCGTCCGCCGGCTGGTAGTTCTCGACTCCGCCGAGTTTGACGTAGTCGGCGGGGACAAGGTAGAAGCGCTCGATGTCCCCGCTCCGGAGCGCGTCGAGCGCTTTCTCGCGCGACGGGAACGGGCGGAAATTGACGCGGGCGGTCGTCTCTTCCAGGAAGGCCTTGGCGGCGCCCGACGCGCGGGGGGCCAGCCGTCCCGCCAGCTCCTGCGCCTCCTTCAACGCCGCCGCGCCGCTGTCCTGCACCGATTCGGCCTGATCGAGCCGCACGACACCGGCCAGGTCGACCAGCCCGATGTCCTTCTTGATGGCGCCGCTCTGCGCCATGAACAGGGCCGGCAGGAGTCCCACCGCGCCGAAATAGATCGCCGCGAAAAAAGGCATTCCGAACGTGACGATGAGGTACGACTTCCGCTTGACCGTGGAAAGGAACTCCCGGCCCGCCACCACCCCGATCCGGTTCACGCCTCCCCCCTCGATTCGGCCGCCCGCACCGTGCGCACGAATATCTCCTCGACCGGAGTCCGGGCCACCTCGAAATGCTCCACGGCGATCCGCCTCTGGACGAGCAGATCCATCAGCTCCCGGGGCGCCGAGCCGGGCTTCAGGACGACACGGCTCAGCCCGCCCTGCTTTTCCACGCGATCCACCATCGGGAACCCGGCCAGGTCGCCGTCCACGTCGACCAAAACCGCGGCCTCGCCGTGCTGGCGGCGGATCTCCTCGAGGTTGCCGTACAGGACGAGGCGTCCCCGGTTCATCATCGCCACCCTGTCGCACATCGTCTCGACCATCGGCATCTGGTGGGTCGAGAGGATGACGATGGAGCCGGCCTGGCTCCTTTCGCGCAGCAGGTCCTTGATCAGCACGGTGTTCAGCGGATCGAGCCCCGAAAGCGGCTCGTCCATCACCAGAATAGCCGGCTCGTGCAGGAGCGTGCCCGCGATCTGGACCTTCTGCTGATTCCCCTTGGAGAGCTCGTCGATCCGGCGGGAGGCGACGTCGGGAAGCCCCACCTTCTCGAGCCAGGCGTGCGCCCGGCCGCGGGCCGTCTTCCGGTCGAGCCCCTTGAGCATGCCGAAATAGATGAGGACATCCTGCACCTTCTCCTTCCGATAGAGGCCGCGCTCCTCCGGGAGGTAGCCGATCCGATCGCTGTCCGCGGGGCCGATCGGCTTGCCGTCGATCAGAATCTCCCCGGTGTCGGGGAGCAGGATGCTCATGAGCATCCGGATGAGGGTCGTCTTGCCGGCGCCGTTCGGGCCGAGCAGGCCGAACACCTCGCCGGAGCGCACGTCAAACGTCACATCGTCCACCGCCACGGTCGTGGCGTAGCTCTTCCGAAGGTGGGAGAAGGACAACGTCATCACGGACATCAGGACGCCCCTCTGGTTCCGGCTGAAAAGGAACGTGGATTATAGCCTGTCCCCGCCAGGGGGTGCCGCCGCCTTGCGGCACCCGCCGGATCCTGCGAGAATGGAGCCGTTCAGGAGATAGAGTCATGGACAAGGCGACGCCCCGGAGCGCCGCGGCCGCGAAAGCGGTCCGACCCGCAGCCCAGCCGTTCCGCTACCCGCTGGCCCGGCCGTTCGTCGAGCCGGACTGGCGCCGACTGCCCGCCTATAAAGATGTCACCGCGGCCGAGTGGGAAAGCGCCCTCTGGCAGCGCAAGCACACGGTCAAGAACCTCAAGGAGCTGCGAAAGGTGTATGGAGCGCTCATCCCCGAGTCACTGCTCCTCAGCATCGAGCGCGACCAGCGGGAGCGCGCCACCATGTCGCTGCTCCTTCCACCCCAGATGCTGAACACCATGAACGACGGCGATCTCTGGTCCGACCCGGTAAGGCGCTACATGCTGCCGGCATTCGACGACCGCGAACCTCTATGGCCGAGTCACCCGAAGGCCCAGCGCGACTCGCTGCACGAGGCCGAGATGTGGGCGGTCGAGGGCCTGACCCACCGGTATCCGACCAAGGTGCTGGCGGAGCTGCTGTCGACCTGCCCGCAATACTGCGGCCACTGCACCCGGATGGACCTGGTCGGCAACGATGTCCCGCAGGTCGAGAAGCTGCGCTTTGAGATTCCCCAGAAGGACCGCTACGCCAGCATCCTCGAATATTTGCGCAAGACCCCTTCGGTGCGGGACGTGGTGGTCTCGGGAGGGGATGTCGCCAACCTGCCCATCGGAGTCCTGGAAAAGTTCGTCGGATCCCTGATGGATCTGCCGAACATCCGGGACATCCGCCTGGCCACGAAGGGGCTGATGGGGCTGCCGCAGCACTTCTTGCAGGACGACGTCCTCAAGGGGCTCGAGCGGCTGGCTCGCAAGGCGCGGGAACGGGGAGTGGATCTCGCGGTCCACACGCACGTCAACCACGCGGAATCGCTCACGCCCCTCGTGGCAAAAGCGGTCCGGAAGCTCCTCGACATGGGGTACCGCGACGTGCGCAACCAGGGGGTGCTGCTGCGCGGCGTCAACGACAGCCAGGAGGCGCTTCTCGAGCTCTGCTTCACACTGCTCGATCACGCGAAAATCATGCCGTACTACTTCTATCAGTGCGACATGATCCCCAACTCCGAGCACTGGCGTCTGGCCGTGCACGAGGCCCAGCAGCTGCAGCACGACATCATGGGATACCTTCCGGGCTTCGCGACGCCGCGAATCGTTTGCGATGTCCCGTTTGTCGGGAAGCGCTGGGTGAACCAGGTGAAGGAGTACGACCGCGACAAGGGGATCACCTACTGGACCAAGAACTATCGCACCGGGATCGAGGCCGACGACCCCGGGGCGCTGACCCGCAAGTACGAGTACTACGATCCGGTTTACACCCTTCCCGAATCGGGGCAGGCCTGGTGGCGCGGCCAGATCAAGCCGTCCTGAGCCGATTCACGGACGGTGTCTCCCGATCGCGCTGTGGTAGACTTTGCCGCCCTCCCGGGAGGACGCGACGGGATGTGCGCCCATAGCTCAGCTGGATAGAGCGTCGGACTACGAATCCGAAGGTCGCAAGTTCGAGTCTTGCTGGGCGCACCACTCCCCGCCCCCAACCCTGACCCCGACCCCGCGCGCCGCGGCGCCTGCTCCGCGCCCTCATGCGGTGCCGGCTCACCAGAGCGCGACACCTCGTTGGCCATTCCAGAGACGCTTGACGGTACTGTCTGGTCCGTAGCACGGTCGGCCCGGCGGAATGGCGACCGGCCCCGGATCTAGCCTGCACCGGCCGTCCGGGACCGTGGCCGGGCCGGCTCTCCCAATCCTGAGCCGCGGAGGTCCCATGGACAACGCCCCCCTTTTCAAGGACCTGATCGTTTCACGTCGGTCATTAGCGGGACCGTCTGTCCGGCGGGCCGCGGCGATCGCCGCCGCCATCTCACTGCACCTGGGCCTCCTCGGCGTCCTGGTGCTGGCTCCGTTCCTTGCACTCGAAATCATGGACCCCCCGAAGGCGAAGAGCTTCGAGGTGACACTCAGGCAACCTTCCGGCATCGTCCGCCAACCGTCGGCCGGCGGGGGGCAAAGGGGCCCGATCCGAAGGGGAGGCGGCGCGGTTCGCAAACCGGTCCAGCCCGCGGCCATCCCGATCGATCCCCCTGCCCCCGCCGGCCGTCCAGCGCCCGACTTTGCGCTCGCCGCCCCGGACGATCCGATCCCCGGCGCGCCTTCCGGTCCGGGGATCCCCGAGGGGACGGACGATCCGACGGCCGGCCCCGGAGACTGCCCCGGGTGCACCGGACCCGGCAGTGGACCCGGCGGCCCGGGAGACGGCCATGGACCGGCTGTCCTCCAGGAATGGGATCCGCGTGTTACACGCCCGATCCTGATCCCCGAAAGCCGCGCGCTGCCGAAGTACCCCGACCTGGCGCGCAGGGCCAGGCTGCAGGGGACGGTCATCCTGCTTATCGTCATCGAGAGCGACGGCAGCGTGGGCGAGGTGGAGGTGGTGCGGTCGCCCGATCAGAGATGGGGCTTCGACCTCGCGGCGATCGAGGCGGTCAAGCAATGGCGATACAGGCCCGCCCTGATGCAGGGCCGGGCCGTCGCCGTCCAGTCGCAGGTCTTCGTGGAGTTCGTGCTCGCCTTCTGAGCGTGCGGGCGGACTGACAGCGATCCGCGGCCCGGCGTCAGCAAGTGTCGGTCGGCAGCCATTGAGCCGTAAGAGATTGGAGCGGTCTCATTTCTGTAACTTCCTTGACTGCCCTTCCGTCTCCTGCATATTTCAGCGTGAGGAGGGAGAGCCCATGCGACTCAACACCCTGAAGTCATTTGTGCTCGTCGGAGTAATACTGGCCGTGGGCGGGGCATCGGTTCCGCGCGCGGAGCAGCAGGATCAGAAACAACGCGCGAAGCCCAGCCGCCCGGCGGTCGCCGCGAAGGCGACGACACCCAACCAGGCCATGGCGATCAAGAAGTTCCAGGTCACGGCCTCCGAAGGGAAGATCGTTCCCAATACCATCCGGGTGAAGAAGGGGGAACGCGTTCGCATCACGTTCGTCAGCCGGGATGCGTCCTACGGCATCAAGTTCAAGGACTTCGAGCTGAAGGACAAGGTCAGCGCGGAGAAGCCCACGGTCGTCGAGTTCACACCTACGACGAGCGGCTCGTTCCCCTTCCGCTGCACGCGGACCTGGGGCTTCAAGCACTGGAGCAACAACGGCACGCTGATGGTCGAGTAGTCCGGGCCAATTCCGGCCCTGATCGGCCCCGGGGAACCGGGGCTCAGGCCGGCTTGACCGGCCAGATGGTCCAGGCGCCGTGGGCGGTGGCGAGCACCTTGCCCGCCGGGTCGCGAATCTCGCCTTCGGCGAAAGCGACCGACCGACCGCGGCGCACCATCCTGCCCTCGGCGCGCACCCTGCCGGGGCGCACCGGTTCCCTGAATTGCACCGAGATCTGCACCGTGCCGCACCACTCCTGCGGCTCGATGGAGGTCACCACGGCCGCGCCGAGCGCCATGTCCAGGAGCGACGCGACGACACCGCCGTGCGCCACGCCCCGCCGGTTCAGGTGGTCCGCGCCGACCGTGAGGGCGTACAGCGCGCGACCCTTCCCCTTCCGAACGGGGCGCGCCCCGAGCAACCGATTGAACGGGGTGGAATAGCGGCTCCGGGACACGGGCGATCTCTTCTTCACGTGGGGGATTCTCCATTGATTCCTGCCCGGAAATATACAACACTCCCCTATCGTCGACCGGAGGGAGGGGCTCCATGAGCGACAGGAAGACCGGATCGCAACGTGACCAGGGTGCCCGTCTCCGCGGCCCCGTGCGTCCGCAATACGAGGAGGTCCTGACCCCGGAGGCCCTTGCCTTCGTGGCCGATCTGACGCGCCGCCACGCCGGGAGAGTGAAGACGCTGCTCGAGGATCGCCGGCTGACGCAGGCCCGCTACGACGCGGGAGAGCGCCCCGCCTTCCTGCCGGCCACCCGCGAGGTCCGCGAGTCGGAGTGGAGGGTGGCGCCGATCCCAGGCGACATGATGGACCGGCGGGTCGAGATCACCGGCCCGGCCGACCCCAAGATGATCATCAACGCCCTGAACTCGGGCGCCAGCGTCTTCATGGCCGACTTCGAGGACTCCCTCACCCCCACCTGGGACAACCTGATCAAGGGACAGGCAAGCCTCAAGGGGGCGGCCGCGGGGACGCTGCGTCACGTGGATCCCTCCAGCGGCAAGACCTACACCCTGAACGAGCGGACGGCCACGCTGATGGTCCGGCCCCGCGGCTGGCACCTCGTCGAGAAGCACTTTGAGGTCGACGGCCAGCCGGTTCCGGCGGGGCTCTTCGATTTCGGGATCTTCTTCTTCCACAACGCGCGCGCCCTCATAGGCAAGGGGTCCGGCCCCTACTTCTACCTTCCGAAGCTGCAGGGGCACCTGGAAGCCAGGCTCTGGAACGACGTATTCCTGAGGGCGCAGGACGCGCTGGGGCTGCCGCGCGGCACCATCCGGGCCACCGTCCTCATCGAGACGCTTCCGGCCGCCTTCGAGATGGACGAGATCCTCTACGAGCTGCGCGACCATTCGGCGGGCCTCAACTGCGGCCGGTGGGACTACATCTTCTCCTTCATAAAGACGCTGCGCGCCGACCGGAACGCGATCCTGCCGGACCGCGGCCAGGTCACGATGGAGCAGCCGTTCATGCGGGCCTACACGCAATGGCTCATCCACACCTGCCACCGCCGCGAGGCGCACGCGATGGGGGGGATGGCCGCGCAGATCCCGATCAAGGACGACCCCGCGGCCAGCCGCGCGGCACTCGACAAGGTCAGGGCCGACAAGCTGCGCGAGGTGAAGGACGGACATGATGGCACCTGGGTCGCCCACCCCGGCCTCGTCCCCCTGGCCCGCGAGGTGTTCGACCTCCACATGCCCGCACCGCACCAGATCGACAAGAAGCGCCTCGACGTGACCGTGACGGCCGCCGACCTGCTGCGGGTCCCGGAGGGCGCACGCACCGAGGCCGGGCTGCGGCAAAACGTCGACGTCGGCGTGCGCTACCTCGAGGCCTGGCTCGGCGGCTCGGGGTGCGTTCCCCTCCATCACCTGATGGAGGACGCCGCCACGGCCGAGATCTCCCGCACGCAGGTCTGGCAATGGATTCACCACGGCGCGCACCTGGACGACGGCCGGGCGATCACGCCGGAGATGTTCCGCGCCACGCTCGAACGTGAAATGCTACGAGTCCGCGACGAGCTCGGGGCAAAGCGGTACGACGCGGGACGGTTCCGCGAGGCGCGCGACCTGTTCGAGCGTCTCTCGACGGCCGACTCCTGCGCCGACTTCCTGACGCTGCCGGCGTATGACATTCTCCTGTCGTTCGATCCGGTCCCCGGGAACGAGGAGGCGTCATCGTGAAACGAACCGATATCCGGCCCGGGAAGGCCCCGGCGGGCTCCGGCGCCGCCCGCGCCCCGGCGGGTGCGGGGGCGGACGCGAAGCCGGGGGCCGCGACGCTGCCCACGGACGCGACCGGGGTGCCGGCCGATCGCTGGGCGGGCATCGAGCGGCCATACTCCGCGAGCGACGTCGACCGCCTGCGGGGATCGGTCCGCATCGAGCACACGCTCGCCCGGATCGGCGCCCTCCGGCTTTGGCACCTGCTCAAGACGACCGATTACGTCGCCGCACTCGGAGCGGTCACCGGCAACCAGGCGGTCCAGCAGGTGAAGGCCGGCCTGCAGGCAATCTATTGCAGCGGCTGGCAGGTGGCGGCCGACGCCAACACCGGAGGGCAGACCTACCCCGACCAGAGCCTCTATCCGGCCGACAGCGTCCCCCGCCTGGTGCGGCGGATCAATCACGCCCTGCAGCGCGCGGACCAGATCGATCACGCCGAGGGGAACAACGGCCACCACTGGTTCGCGCCGGTCGTGGCCGACGCCGAGGCGGGATTCGGCGGCCCGCTCAACGCCTTCGAGCTGATGAAGGCGATGATCGAGGCGGGGGCGTCGGGCGTCCATTTCGAGGATCAGCTTTCCTCGGAGAAAAAGTGCGGTCACCTGGGGGGCAAGGTGTTGGTGCCGACCGGGCAGTTCATCCGCACCCTCGTGGCGGCCCGGCTCGCGGCGGATGTCTGCGACGTGCCCACAATCCTGGTGGCCCGGACCGACGCCAACAGCGCGCGCCTCATCACATCCGACATCGATCCCCGCGACCGGCCGTTCCTCGCGGGCGATCGGACACCGGAGGGTTTCTTCCGTCTGGACGGAGGGCTCGACTGCGCCATCGCGCGCGGGCTCGCCTACGCCCCGTATGCCGACCTGCTCTGGTGCGAGACGTCGACCCCCGATCTCGACGAGGCGCGCCGCTTCGCCGCCGCGATCCACGCCAAGCACCCCGGAAAGCCGCTCGCCTACAACTGCTCTCCTTCGTTCAACTGGAAAAAACATCTCGACGACGGCGCCATCACCTCGTTCCAGCGCGAGCTGGGCGCTCTTGGGTACCGCTTCCAGTTCGTCACGCTGGCGGGATTCCACGCCCTGAATATGGGGATGTTCGACCTCGCGCGCCTCTACCGCGAACGCGGCATGGCCGCCTATTCCGAGCTGCAGCAGCGGGAGATCGCCGCCGAGAAGGCCGGGTACACGGCCACCCGGCACCAGCGCGAGGTCGGCACCGGCTACTTCGACGAGGTGGCCCGGATCGTCTCGGGCGGCTCCGCCTCGACCCTCGCCCTTCACGAATCGACCGAG
>JANMQK010000229.1:0-14332 GCA_031370485.1 Acidobacteriota bacterium
GCGGCGGCCTGTCCCGGCGCCGCGGGGGCTCCGGAGGCCACGGCGTCCTTGCCTTCTTTCGCCTTTTTCGCAGCCTCCACCGCGGCGACGAACTCGGACTCGCGGGCCAGGACGAAGTTCACCACGTTGCGGCCGTCGTCCCCCACGAGAGCGAACTGGAGCTCCGGGATCTCCTGCTTCGACCCGATGATCTGTTCCTGATTCGCGATCTCCGCCTTGCGGGAGTCGATGATCTGGTAGGCCACCGACACCACCATGTAGCCCTTCTGCTTGGGCACCACCCGCCATTTCCGGGCCACGGTGATGTCCAGCGAGGCGATGATGTAGTCCCCCTTCTTGCTGGTCCGGAGCGGCCCGACCGTCTTCTTGATGTCGGTCGCCTCGAAATAGATGGGCACGCCGCTCAACGGCTTGCCGCGGTTGTCGACGACGTTCCCGCGCACGCGCGTGATCCCTTCAGCGTGCGCGAGTCGCCCGGGGGCGGCCACAACCGCCACGGACATCACTGCGGCCAGCGCCAGTATCGTCTTCGATGATCTCGTCATCCCCACCTCCTGCCCGATTCAGCCAGCGGCTCCCTCGACTTCCATCGGGAGTTTCATTATACCTTGGTGTCCGACCCAATCAAGGCAGGGCCGGTGCCGGCGGGAGCCGTGCCTCCATTTTTCCGGCCCGGCACCCGGCCGCGATTGCGCGCCGCCAGCAGGTGGCCGGCGAGACAGAGCGCGAACACCGCCCCGGTAGCGACATGCGCCACGACCAGGGCCCGGTGCGTGACCTCGCCGGTCACCACCTGGAGCAGGTATCCCGAAGCGACCATCGGTGCCGCCAGCAGAATGGTCGCGATCCCCGACCCGCGGCCGGCGACCGGTCGCCGTTCGAGGAAGCGGCCAAGGATGTGCTCGCGCCCGATGAGACCGATGGCGAACACCACCACCGGCCCGGCCAGCACGTGCAGGTCCAATGCGTAGGGCTGCAGGGGGTGATGGATCACGGAGAAGGGGTCGGCGCTCGTCATGAAATATTTCATGACGAGGAAGGCCACGCCGGTCAGAGTGGCCACAAACGTCGATACGTGCAGAAGGATCTTCTCGAAGCTGCTCACGGCCTGCCCTTGTCCGGGGTCGCACCGCCCGTTCCCTGTCCTGCCGGCGCGACGTACAGCCGGTGCAGCGCCAGGACGCGACGCGCCGCCCCGGTCACGGCCCGCGCCGACAGCGTGGCGCCCGTGACGGAGCGGATCGGGCCCCCGGGCGCGAGTTCCCCGGGGCGCGTCCGGCCCGGGAACTGTTCGAGCCAGCGCTTCGGGGGAAGGTAGTCCTCGGGCTCTTCGAAGGACACTATGTCGATCCGCTCGATCTTCCCTTCCCCTGACAGGAGAATCAGGACTGTCTCGGGGAGCGTGCGCACCAGGTGCGTGTCGAAATAGGCATACCCGCTCACCTGTCCCTCCAGCGTGCCCACGTAATACGGCACGACCCGCACTTCCACGGGCGCGCCCGCCACCTCGGAGGCGCGGCGCGCCTGTTCGTCGTCGAGGTAGAGCGTACGCCGCTCGACTTTCGAGGGGGGCGGGAAGGCCGCAGCGATCGCCTGCTGCTGCGTCATGAAAACACGGGCGGCCGCCGGCCCCGTGGGCAGCGCCAGAAGCGCGGCGATTCCAAGGACGGCGCCCGGGCGCATCAGAAAAGATACCCGAGGGCAAAATTGACCTGGTCGACCCCGGTGCCGGCGCGGTTCTGAAAATCCTGGATGTCGCCCTTGAGGACGACGTTCGGGATCGGCCGGTAGGTGATGCCGTAGGTCCGGACGAGGCGGTCATTGGCCCCGTCCGCGGTGAATCCCGGTGCGACCCGATCCTGGGTGTTCAGGGACTCGTACCGGAAGAAGGGGCTGAGCATCTGATCGCTCTTCTTCAGCAGGGTGAGCGCGTTCCAGGCAATCTCCCCGTACCAGCCCACTTGCCGCGAGCCTATCGTCTCCGCCTTCGCCAGGCTGACCGTCTCCGCGTCGGTCAGCGTTCCCCGGGCGTACAACCCGCGCGCCTGCAGCCCCCGCCAATTCCATTCGGCGTGCCCCTCCCACAGGGTGTATCGCGCCTTCCCAAGCGAGGGATCTCCCTGCCCCACCCCCCCGGTGAAACCGGAGACCCCGAGGAGCAGGCCGTGGACTGGCGTGAAGTCCAGCCGGGCCGCCGCCGCAAGGCTCTCCGCGACGGCTTCGGCGCCCTCCTGCCGCCCCCCGCGGATCCCCCGATTCGCTGTGAAGCCCGCGGCGTCGAGACTGGTCATGAGATAGACCTTCCAGGCGACGGGGCCGGCGCTGCCGTACACGCCGGCGCCGTTCTCCCGCCAGGTTGTCGGGATGATCAACTGCTCGACCTCGGGTCGGCGGGCGCCGTTGAATATCGGAGGCTCGTGGAGCTCGTTGAGGAACCCGGCCGGCACCAGCAGCAACCCCGCGCGAGCTCCGAATGCGCGTCTGGATTTGAAGTCGAGGTAGGCGAACTCCACGGCGACCTCGCCCGGCTCGCCGTCCCCCGCGACGGCATGCTCGAACTCGATCTCGGAATTGAAGAGGATCCGGTCGTTGAACTTGTACCCGAAATAGAGGACCGCGCGCTCCAGGTCCGCCACGCTCTTGAGCCCGCTGGGGGTGCCGTCGTCGGCCCGACTGTCGAAATCCTGGTAGAGCATCTCGCCGTACCCGCCGATCGACACACCACGCTTCGACGCGTAGACCTTCGAGGCCGCCGGCCCGAAGCCCTGGACCGAGGCCTGCGCCTCCGGCTGCGCCGCGGCGCCGATGCGGAGCCTTTCGATCTCCTCGGTCAGGGCCTCCACCTTCTTCTCGAGATCGGCGAGCCCCTGCGCGGGAGGGGGCGCGACGGCCCCGTCCCGGGCTCCGCGGAGCGCCTCGATCCGGGCCTGGAGCTCGGCGATCCTGGCCTCGAGGTCCGCGAGGCGGCGCTCGAGGGAATCCTGATCCCCCTTTTCGCCGGAAGGCGCCGGCGCTGCCGCCGCGGCCGCCGGCGGCCCCGGGATGAATCCCGCCCCGAACAGAACCGCCAGCAGGACCGTAAGAACCGTCCACCGGCGGGCGCGCAACCCGATGCAGCCAATACGTGCGTCGCTCATCGACCTGGACCCTCCCCTGATCTGGTTAGCGCGCCAGGTGGTTCCTCGCCCGGAGATTCTCCCGTCGCGTCCGGAACCGCTACGTTAGCCGCGAGCCGCGCGAACGCCGAACTGCCGCGGACCCGTGGCGCCCCACCTTCATCCACCCAGGCAAACTGGACGGACACGCCGCGCGTCTCTGCCCAAGGCACTCCCGCATCGGGACCCATGACGAACAAAGCCGTGGACAGGGCGTCCGCTGTCGTGCCGTCCCCAGCGACCACGCTGACCGTTCCCGAAAACCGCGCCGGCGATCGCGTCGCGGGGTCGAGGATGTGACCCAGGCTGCCGCCGGGGCTCTGCACCGCGCGCTCCCCGTTCCCCGAGCCGGCCAGGGAGGCGTCTTTCAGGAGGACGGCCGCCCTGGGAGTCTCGCGATCCTCCGGAGAGGCGATGCCCAGGGCCCACCCGGAAGTCCCGGGCGGAGCACCGACCGCCATCGCCTGGCCGCCAAAGTCGAGCAACGCCGCGCGCACTCCCTGTTCGTGCAGGATTCTCGCGGCGGCGTCCAGGGCGATCCCCTTGCCGATCCCTCCCAGGTCGATGCCGACGCCGGGCGAGTCGAAGAAGACCGACAGGTGAAGCGGATCGAGACGGACGTGTTGCCAGCCGACCGGCCCATCTGGGGGGGACCCTCCCTCCCGCGCCGGCGTCGGATCGTCCGGTAGCCGGCCGTCCGCGCTCCTCAGCCCCAGCCGGCTGACCAGGGGCTCGACGGTCGGGTCGAAAGCGCCTCCCGTCTCCTCCGCCAGGCGCAGGGAGGCGGCGACCGCCGCGAAGAGATCCACCGAGCAGCGGAAAGGTCGCGCCGCGGCCGTCCGGTTCAACGCCATGATCTCGCTGCTCGGCCGCCAGTTGCTCATCACCTGTTCGAGCCGTTCCACCTCGGCGAAGGCGGCCTCGAACACCTCTGGCCGGGCCCGCGCCGGGATCTCGATCGAAAGCCGCGTCCCCATGAGGAACCGCGCCCGCGAAGCGACCGCGCCGTCCCCCTCCGCTCCCGCCGGCCCGGTGTCCCGCACCCCGTCCGTCGCCGCGGCCATGCCTGCGATCAGCGCCAGGCATCCGCCGGCGAGCGCCCGGCTCCACCGCGCCGGCCAGGCGACGCTCCCCCTCGCGTTCACGCTGCGGCCCTGCCCCATCGCTCCTCTCCCGGACCCGGCCCCCGGACCTTACTGCTAATGCGACTCAATCTCAATAAGGTGCGAACTCTATACCGGGCTCTGATTCCATGTCAAGAGCGATTCGGATAGGGCGCGGGGGACGGAATGGACGCAGGCGCCCCGAGGCGCCCGCCGGGGGTCAGCGGATATCGAGGCGGTACGGCATCAGGGCCAGCGCCCTCTCGCGGACCAGGCGGTCGAGGAGCCGTGATTCGCGCCCCGCGTCGAACCCGCCGGCGCCCTGGACCAGATCACCCTGCAGATCGGAGAGGCTCTCGAAGAATCCTCTGGGACGGGGGAAAACCTCCACCCCGACCGTTGCGTTTTCCGGTATCTTGGCCAGGTCACGGGCAACGGCGATGGCCGTGGAGAGGCCTCCCGATTCATCCACCAGCCCCTTGTCGAGGGCCAGCGCGCCGGTCCACACCCTCCCCTGTCCCAGCCTGTCGATCTCCGCCTCGGTCTTGCCCCGGCCCGCCGAGGTCCGCTCCAGGAACTGCTTGTAGACCGCCGCCATGCTGGCGCGCACGAGCGATCGCTGCTCGTCGGTGAAGCGGGCGTAGTCCGTGTAGATGTCGGCGTTGCGGCCGCGCTTCAGGATCTGCTTCGTCACCCCGACCCAGTCGTAGAACGGTTTCAGGTAGAACTTCCCCCCCACGACACCGATCGACCCGGTGAGCGTGAGCGGCTCCGCGACGATGGAGTCGGCCCCCGCCGCAATCCAGTACCCGCCCGACGCCGCCAAGTCGCCCATGGACACGACGACCGGCTTTTCCGCGCGCAGCCGCTGCGTCTCGCGCCAGATCGCATCCGCGGCGGAGCCCGAGCCGCCCGGACTGTCTATCCGCAGGACGACCGCCTTGACCGAGCGGTCCTTCCTCGCCTCCGCGAGCGCGGAAACCAGCGTGTCCGACCCGATCATCCGCCCGAGGATCCCGCTTTCCTGGCTGTCGCCGCTGACGATCGTCCCCGTGGCGAACACGACGGCGATGCGGACGCTTCCCTGCCGCCGCCGCGCCCGTGTGTCGCGCAGGTAGACCGCCTCGTCCAGCTCATGGGCCGGGCCGGGAATGTTGTCCTTCACGTCCTGGAGCACCTCGTCGTAGTAGCGCAGGTCATCCAGGAGGCCCGCCTGCTTCGCCTGCTCGGGCGAAATAATCCCGCGGTCGAAAAGATCGCGCAGCGTCTCTTCGTCCACCCCTCGGGATTCCGCGACGGCCGACACCACCTCCGCGTAAATCGCGTCGAGGATGGCGTCGAGCTGCTCCCTGGCGGGGTCGGACATCTCCTGGCGCGTGAGCGTCTCCGAAGCGCTCTTGAAGGCGCCCACGTGCTCCATGTCGGCCTCGATCCCCAGCTTCGCGAGCGTACCCTTGTAGAACTCCACCTGGGCCACGAGGCCCGGCACGGAGAACAGGCCCGCCGGCTGCAGATCGATCGTCCCGCAGGCGCTGGCCAGGTAGTACTCCTGAGTCGTCAGGACGTCGGCGTGGCAGGCGAGGACCTTTCCGCTGTCGACGAAATCGCTCATGACGTCTCGCAGCTCCTGGAGCCGCGCCCAGCCCAGGTCGGTGGGCCCGATTCGGGCCACGATCCCCGCGACCCGATCGTCGGACGCGGCCTGGACGAACAGATCGGTGACGTCCGCGAACGTCCTCGTTTCGCCCGAGAACAGCCGCCCGAAGACTGTCGGGCGTGCCTCTTCGGGTATTTCGCCGGAAAGATCGACCGTCAGGACGGCGCCGTGACGGATGGTGAAGGAGGATTGGAAAACGACGAGGACGACGCCGAGCCCGATGAGGGCCGCGAGGCCTGCCCCGAGAAGGAGCAACCCGAGTGTCCGTCGCAATGTCATGGGACCGTCTCGCGCCCGCCGGCGCATGCCACCCGGGGCCCTCTCCGCGGGGGGAGCGCCGTCTGTGCAATACTGCGCGGCGCCATGACGTCATTCTAGCAGAGAGGCCCGCCGCCCGATGCCGCAAGACCGGCCCGTAAAGACTACGCGCGACTCGCGCGTGGAGATGACCGAGATTGTCCTCCCCGAGGACACGAATCAGTACGGGCAGGTCTGGGGCGGACGCGTCATGGCGCTCATCGACAAGGCAGCGGCCATCGCCGCCATCCGCCACTGCCGCACCAATGTCGTGACCGCCTCGGTCGATTCCCTCGTGTTTCGCGTACCGGTCAAGCTGGCCCACATCCTCAGGCTCCACGCTACGGTCAACGCCGCGTTCCGCACCTCGATGGAGGTCGGCGTGAAGGTGGTCTCGGAGGACCCGCTTACCGGCCGGGCCGTCCACTGCTGCAGCGCCTACGTCACCATGGTGTCCCTCGACCAGCTTGGCCTGCCCGCGACGGTTCCCCGTCTGGTCCCGGTCGGCCCCGGTGGCCGCCGTCGGCAGGATGACGCCGGGCGACGGCGACGGGAGCGGCTCGTGACACGGCGACGCAAGGCCGCCCGCGGCGCTCCGCGCCGCTGAGGCCCCCGCGGCCCTCCCCCCGGTTTGCGCCCCGTCGGCCAGGACCCCATATTCCGCTTGGACGATCCCCGTCCGGAGGGAGTTCCTTGCCCGAGGCGAAAGCGCGTCCCCAGAACCGCGAAGACCGGCTGATCACCCTGATGGAGATCGCCCGGACCATCACCTCCTCCCTCGATCTCGGCGAGGTCCTGGCCCGGGTGCTCGAGGGGGCCGTGCGATTTTCGGGCGCGCAGCGCGGCTATCTCTTCCTCAAGGAGAAGGGCGGTCTCGTGCCCTGGACGAGCGGCGCGACCGGACTTCCGAGTGTTGACGTCAGCCAGTCCGTCGCGGAGGAAGTGGCGCGCACCGGTCTCCCCGTCTACCGTGACCAGCTCGGCGGAGGCGAGGGGCGGTCGGTCACGGAAAGCATCGTCCGGCTGCGGCTGCAGGCCGTCCTCTGCCTGCCTCTGGCCGTGCGGCAGGACGTCATTGGAGTCGTCTACCTCGACAGCCGTCGGCAGCTTCCCCACCACCAGCCCGATCTGCCGCTCCTCGAGGCGCTGGCGGGGCTCGCCGCCGTGGCGATCCAGAACAGCAGGCTGGTCGAGGAGCGGCTGCGCGCCGAGCGGACGCTGGCCATCGGACAGATGGCAAGCGCGATCGTCCACGACCTGCGCAGCCCGCTCGCGGCCATCCGGGGCATCGCTGAACTGTGCCAGGAACGCGCCGCGGATGGCGACGCCTCGCGGCCCCACCTCGCCACCATCATCTCGGAAGTCGACCGGCTGGCCGAGCTGACCAACGACCTGCTGCAGTTTTCAAAGCAGGCCCCGCCGCTCGAGCTGGCGGAGGTCCGTCTCGCCGAGGTCGTCGCCCGGACCCTGTCCCCCCTTCACCCCCGCCTGGCTAAGGCGGGCGTCAAGGTCACGGTGGATGTCCCCCCGGGGGCCCGGATCGCGGCCGACCCGGCACGGCTGTTGCGCGTGCTGCACAACCTGGTCGCCAATGCGATCGAGGCGATGCCCGGGGGCGGCAGCCTCATCCTTTCGGGCAGGAGGATCGGGGATCGATGGGAGCTCACGATCCGTGACACCGGCCGCGGGATGCCGGAGCAGACACGACGGCGGGTCTTCGAGCCGTTTTTCTCCAGCGGCAAGGCCGGCGGCACCGGCCTCGGCATGGCGATCGTCATGCGGATCGTCGAGGAGCACCGGGCGGGCATCGTAGTGGAGAGCGCCCCGGGACGGGGGACCGCCGTCACGCTCAGCTTCCCGCCCCCCGGGGGCGGCAACGGGCCGAAACCTACGATGGAACGACCCGCCACTGGTCCAGGCGCAGGTCCCCGTCGGCCTCCACGCTGATACCCACGGACGCCCCGCGTCCAAGAGCCTCAGCCAGCGCCTCGCGCTTCAGGCTCATCGGCCCCGCGAGCGCCGGGTGCACGCGCACCACGAACGGAACCGCCTCCGGGCCCGGGAAGAGCCGCCGCGCCTCCCTGAGAATCTCGAAATAGACCGTCGGGAGCGACTTGATGCGCCCCGAGCCCTCGCAGGACGGGCAGGGACTGCACAAGGTCCGCTCGAGGCTTGGCTTCGTGCGCTGACGGGTAATTTCCACGAGGCCGAACTCGCTGATCTGCAGCATGCGGCTCCTGGATCGGTCCTTCCTGAGCTCGGATTCGAGCACACGGAGCAATTCCTCCCGGCTCGCCGCCTCTTCCATGTCGATGAAATCGACGACGATGATCCCGCCGAGGTCCCGCAGGCGCACCTGGCGCACGATCTCGCGGGCCGCCTCGAGGTTTGTCTTCAGGACGGTGTCTTCCAGGCGCCGCGTGCCGGTGTATTTCCCGGTGTTCACATCGATGGCGACCAGCGCCTCCGTCGGGTTGATCACGATGTAGCCGCCCGACTTCAACCAGACCCGCGGCCGCAGCGCCCGCTCGATTTGCTGCGGGACGCCCCGCGCCTCGAACAGCGCCCCGGGGCCCTCGTGCCAGAGGATCCTGTCCACCAGCGCCGGATCCTCGCGGGACATGAATTCCACCGCCTCGCGGAACAGGGCCTCCGTCTCGATGCGGACCCCGCTAACGTCGGCGTGGAACAGGTCCCTCAGCACCTTCCCGACGGCGCCCGCCTCGCGGTGCAGCAGGGCCGGGGCGCCGAGCGACTCGCCCCGGCGCAGGATGTCGCTCCAGAGTCCCACGAGAGTCCGTGCGTCGCGGGCGAAGTCTTCGGCCGTGGCGCTCTCGCCGGCCGTGCGCACGATGAACCCCCCCGGCGCGCCCAGGCTCTGGGCCACCTCACGGACCAGATACTTGAGGCGCTCGCGCTCGGCGGGGAGTTCGATCCGGCGCGAGACGCCGACATGGGGTACGTCGGTGACATACACGAGGTAGCGTCCCGGGAGGGCGACGTGCGCCGTCACGCGCGCGCCTTTCCGGGCAACCGGGTCCTTGGTTACCTGCACCACGATCTCCTGGCCCTCGCGCACGAGGTCCTCAATCGCGGCACGCGGCCCGGGGGCCGCCGGCGGGTCCCGCGGCGGGTCGTCTCCGGGCTCGTCGAACAGCCGGGCGGCATGGCCGGCGCCGGAGCCGATGTCCTCGACGTAAAGAAATGCGTTGCGCTCCAGCCCGATGTTGAGGAACGCCGACTGCATCCCGGGGAGGACGTTTGCAACGCGGCCCTTGAAGACGTTGCCGGCGAACCCCGGAGCGCCGGATCGCTCGATGAACGCCTCGGTGAGATGGTCGTCCTCGAGGAGGGCAACGCGGATCTCTCCGGGAGCACTGTCGATCAGGATTTCCCGCCGCATGGCCCCACCCCGGCCGCTCGCGCGGCGCCTAGTTGACGAGCCTCCTCATCCAGACGTTGAGGACCAGCCCGATGCCGATCAGGTTGCTGAGCAGCGATGACCCGCCGTAGCTCATGAGGGGCAGCGGGACCCCCGTGGTCGGCAGCAGCCCGAGCACGACACCGATGTTGAGGATTGCCTGGCACCCCAGGACGGAGACCACCCCTATCGCGAGGTACGCCCCAAGGCTGTCACGCGCTCCCCGGGCGATCGTCATGCACCGGTAGATGATGAGAAAGTACAATCCCAGAACGATCATCGTCCCGATGAAGCCGCCCTCCTCGGCCAGGACCGCCAGGATGAAGTCTGTGTGCTGCTCGGGAAGGAACTGCAGCTGTCCCTGCGTGCCCGACAGGAATCCCTTTCCCGCGACACCTCCCGACCCGACCGCGATGAGCGACTGGATCAGCTGGTAGCCGGCCCCCTTGGGATCGCGCGTCGGCTCGAGGAAGGTCCGGACGCGTTCCTTCTGGTACGGCTTGAGGTGGTTCACGGCCAGCGGCAGTGCGATCGCCGCGATGAGCGCCAGGATCACGAGGGTACGGATCCGGATACCGGCGACGAAGGTGGCCCCGGCCAGGAGCGGCAGGAAGGTCACGGCGGTCCCGAGGTCGGGCTGGCGCATGATCAGCAGCACCGGAACGCCCACGATCACGCCGATCGCGACGAAGTTCGCGGCGCCCAGCCGGCCCAGGCGCCCCCGGCCCAGGTAGGCCGCTACCATCAGGATGGTGGCCACCTTCGCCAGCTCGGACGGCTGAAGCTGGAAATGCCCGACCCCGAGCCAGGACCTGCTGGAGTTGACCACGCGGCCGAACACCAGGGTAAACGCCAGGAGCGCTAGCGCCAGTCCGTAGAACAGGTACGAGAACTCCGCCAGGGTGTGATAGTCGATCACCAGGGCCAGGAGCAGCCCGAGGAGCCCGAGGACAATCCAGAGAATCTGGCGGTCGAAGGAACCGGCCACAGGGGTCCCGGTGGTGGCGGTGAAGATGACACCGAGGCCGATGAGCGGCAGCGCCACGGCCGGGAGGAACAGGAGCCAGTCGAAGTTACCGAAGTAGCGCCGCGCTGGCAACATTCGGCTCCCCTTGCGCCCCATCCTGCTTGTCGAAGAATTTCTGGAGGACGGCGCGCGCGATCGGGGCCGCGACCGTGCCGCCGTGCCCGCCATTCTGCACGAAAACCGCCCAGGCGATCTGCGGATTGTCCTTCGGGGCGAAACCCACAAACCAGGCGTGATCCCGCCTGTCCTTCGGGAGCTTGTCGGCGTCGACGTCGCGCGATGAGCGGAACACCTGCGCCGTCCCCGTCTTGGCGCAGACGTCGCGGTTGGCCATCTTGGCCCGGGTTCCCGTCCCGTCCTCGTTCACGACCCCCCACATGGCTTCCTTGATCACGTCGAGAGTCCCCGGGTGGAACGAGACGTGGCGGACGATTTCGTCCTCGTCGCGGTTCTCCTCGATCCCCTCGCGGCTTTCACGGGCGCGCAGGACGTGGGGCCGGTACACCGTCCCTCCATTGGCGATCGTCGACGCGAAGACCGCCATCTGCAGAGGCGTGGCCTCGATCGCCCCCTGCCCGATCGAGACGGAGATGGTTTCGCCGGGGTGCCAGACCGGGTCCTTCGGGAAGAACCTCTTCTTCCATGCCGGATCCGGGAACGTTCCCGGGTCCTCGTGGGGGAGATCGATGCCGGTCGGCTGCCCGAAACCCAGGTTGTGGGCCCAAGTTGATATGCGGTCGATCCCCATGTCATTGCCCAGCCGGTAGAAGTACACGTTGCACGACTGGATGATCGCCTCCCGCATCGCGATGGTCCCGTGTCCCCCCTTGCGGATCGCCCAGCACTGGAAGACCCTCTCCCCGAACCGGTAGCTCCCGTTGCAGTGGTCGATCCGGCCGGGAGTGGCGACCCCCTCCTCCAGGGCGGCGATGGCCATGACGATCTTGAAGACCGAACCCGGAGCGAACTTCGACATCGTCGCCCGGTCCTGGAGCGGGTGGCGCCCGTCGCGGACGAGGCCCTCCCAGGTATCTTGCGAGAAGCGGCGCGCGAAGACGTTCGGATCGAAGGCCGGCCGTGAGACCATCGCCAGCACCGCCCCCGAGCGGGGATCGAGAAATACGGCCGATCCCGCTTCGTCGGCGTAGGCCTCCTCGAGCGCTTTCTGCAGATCGAGATCCAGCGTGAGGCGCATGGACCGGCCGGGTGTGGGCTTCCGCCCTTCCTCGACCTCCTGGATCTCGCGTCCCAGGCTGTTGACCACCACCTGCTTCCAGCCCTTGGCGCCCCGCAGATCGGCGTCGTACTGCCGCTCGACCCCGGCGCGGCCGGTGATCTCCCCGCCGACGTAGTGCTCCCCCGGATCGGTGCGAATCTGCTCGTCCGTGACCTCGCTCACGTAGCCCAGGAGGTGGGCCGCGAGCGGACCGTAGGGATAGTTGCGGCGCGATTCGACCTCGACCGAGAGCATCGGCAGCTCAAGGCGGCGCGACTCGATGTAGGCCGCCTCGGCCAGGTCGACGTCCTCCTTGAGGATCACCGGCTGGAAGGCCGGCCGGCTGCGGTACTTCGCCAGGCGCTCGCGCAGGGTGGACTCGCTCATCGAGATCATGCGCGAGAGTCTCGGCAGGAACGCGTTCAGGTCCGTCACCTTTTCCCTGTCCAGCAGCATGTTCAGCGCGATGCGGTTGTTCGCCAGCACGCGGTGCTCGCTGTCCGTGATGACCCCCCTGAGCGGCATCAGCGTGACGCGCCGCAGCCGGTTCGTGTCCGACAGGTGGCGATAATAGTCCGTCTTCACAACCTGCAGGTACCAGAAGGTCATCAAGTAAACCACGAAAACCGCACCGAAAAGCACCCCGATGACGGTGATGCGCCTGTCGAGGCGGCGCTCCTCGTAGTAGTCCTGCTGCCCTTTGATCGGCCGGTAGGGGCTCATCGGCGCGCGGAGAGGCGGGCAGCGGCCCAGAACGCCAGCAGCCCGACGACACCGGTGCCGAGGCCGCGCTGGAGCACGACCCAGGTCTCCGGAAAGATGAAGCTCTGGCCGACAACGCTCGACAGTCCCAGGTCGGCGAGCGGATCGAGAATCGTCACGATGAAAAGAAGCGCGAATCTCGGCAGCGGCTGGTTCAGCATGAACAGGGAACCGATCGACCCAGCGAGGTATCCGATGAGAGTTTTCTTGAAACCGTTCATGCCAAGAACCACATGGAGCAGCGAATCCTGCACCAGGCCGGCCGCGCTGCCCATCAGCATCGCGGCGGACGCCGGGCTCGTCAGCCCGTAATAGACCACCACGACAGTGAACAGGTCGCAGCGCTTCCCGATCTCGGGCAGGTAGCGCAGCAGGAGCAGCTGCAACAGGCAGGCCACCCCCACGGCCGCCGCCCCGCGAACGATTCTCACGGGATCTCACCGCTCGAAGGCGACGACGGCTTGAGCAGAACCAGGACCTCCTCCAGCTTCTTGAAGTCGACCTCGGGCTTCAGGCGCACCAGCTTCGTGAGCCCCTGTCCCTCGCCGACGGCCGTGACGACCCCGACGATGTACCCCTTGGGATAGATCTGGTCGAGCCCGGAGGTGATCACGACATCCCCCACCTCGACGCTCGCGAGGTCGGTGACATAGTCCATCCGGCACGCGCGATCCCCCTCGCCGACGACGACCCCCTGGGCCCGTGTCCGCTGCACGATCGCCGCGACCCCCGAGTTGGGGTCGAGGATCGTCTGCACCTTGGCGACGCCGGGAGCGGCCGTGATGACGCGTCCCACGATCCCGCGCGGCGTGATGATCGGCTGGTCGGCCGCGATGCCGTCATTGCTTCCCCGATCGAGCAGGAGCACCCGCGCCCCCGATGGGTCGTCCCGCGCGATGACGTGCCCGGTCACCGTCCGGTACTCCAGGGCGCTCTTGAGGTCGAGCGTCTCGCGCAGGCGCCCGGCCTCCAGACGCGCCTCGATGCCCCGCCGGGCCTCTTCACCGAGGGAGTCCACCTGGGCGCGGAGGCGCCGGTTCTCCTCCTCGACCCCGCGCAGGTCCACGTAGGTGCGCCAGAGGCCCACCATCCCCTGCGAGACCCAGGAGGCCGATTTCAGGAAGGGCGAGGAGAGGACGAGCAGGCCCTCTTCGAGCACCGATCGGCGGCCGTGGCCCCGGTCGCTCGATGACATGAGGACGAGGTTGAATGTCAGCAGGGCCAGCAGAAGCAGGAAGGGCTTGCGCTCGGAGAGAACGCCGGCCATTAGAGACGCCCCCTCTCAGTCGACGGAAACGCGCACTCCGGGGACGGCCCGTTCAGTCGATTGCAATCTTGCGCAGGAGATTGAAGTCATCCAGCATCTTCCCCGTGCCCAGCACGACCGAGGCCTGGGGGTCGTCCGCCATCGAGACGGGAAGTCCGGTTTCCTCGCGCAGGCGCTTGTCCAGGTTCTTTAGCTGCGAACCTCCGCCCGTCAGGACGATTCCCTTGTCCACGATGTCGGCGGACAGCTCCGGAGGCGTCTGCTCCAGGGCCACGCGCACCGCCTCGATGATGTTCGATACGGTCTCGGACAGCGCCTCGCGGATCTCCTCGTCGGAGATGACCAGGGTCTTGGGGATGCCCTCCACCAGGTCACGCCCCTTGATCTCCATGGTGAGCTCTTCCTCGAGCGGGAACGCGGAGCCGAT
>JANMQK010000235.1:0-12668 GCA_031370485.1 Acidobacteriota bacterium
CCTACGCCATCGCGAAGATCGCCGGAATCATGATGTGCCAAGCCTATAGCCGGCAGCACGGCTGCCGGTTCATCTCGGTGATGCCGACGAACCTGTACGGCCCCGGTGACAACTACGACCCCGAGACCTCACACGTGGTCCCCGCTCTCATCCGGAAGTTCATCGAGGCGCGGCGGGCGGGGGCCGGAGAGGTGACCCTATGGGGGACCGGCATGCCGCGCCGTGAATTCCTTCACGTGGACGACCTCGCAGACGCGGGCCTGTTCCTGATGGAGCGTTACGAGAGCCCCGAGATCATCAACATCGGCACCGGCGTCGACCTGCCGATCCACGAGCTGGCGACGAAGATCGCGGGGATCGCGGGCTTCCCCGGGGCGATCCGCTACGACAGCAACAAGCCCGATGGGCCCCCCCGGAAGCTCCTCGACGTCTCGAAGCTGACAGCGCTCGGGTGGACCGCCCGGATCTCTCTCGACGAAGGACTGGGCCGGACAGTCCGGGACTACGAGGCAACCCCGGGCTGAGGCCACGCCGCGAGGTCAGCGACCGTCGGCCGCCGCCAGCGCGGGACGCGGGCCCCAGGTGATGCGCAGCCCGTCCGCGGCCAGGCCCATCTGCACGCTCTTCTCCTTGCGCCAGCCGCGGCCGCCGCGATGCGAGTCGACCAGCATGCGGCCGACCGACAGGGCATTCGCGTAGCCGAAGTAGACATCGGGCAGCCAGTGCCGGTCCTGGTTGATCCTCTGGTAGGCGACCAGCCCCGCGGCGCCGTAAAGGCTCCAGGCCCCCGCCCGCTTCCAGAACCGGACTCCGCGCGCCTCCCCGGGCCTGACCTCCAGGTGCCGGTCGATGATCGGGGCCAGCAGCGAGGCGGCCACCGTGACGTCTCCCGAGACGCTGTGCCCAGGCCCGCCGAAGAGCCGGACCTTCCTGCTGTCCTCGGGCCGGTCGGTGGAGAGGACCCTCTGCCCGGCGCCGGTTATCGCCGCAGCGAAGGCCAGGTTCTCCAGGAGAAGCGCCGCGGTCTCCTTGTCGTAGTCCGAATCGCGCAGGGCCCCTGACAGGTAGAAACCGAGCGCAACCGCGGGTACGGTCGCGGACTTGCCCATGGTCCGCACGTCCTGGAGAAAGTTGTCCAGGCTCTGCGAACGGTTCCGCTGGGCGGACCCCCGCACTTCGTCGCGCACGGTGTAGAGCGCGGCGCCTCCGCCGAGCACCCAGGCGACCTTGCTCCAGCCGGCGCGGTCGAGATGGGCCGGGCGGCCGAAGACGTAGCGCGCATCCCGCCCCACCTGCTTCCAGTCGACGGGGGCCTCGGAGCCTCCGCCGGGTCCGGCCTCGCGGACCGCCCGCGCGGCCTCGGTCGCCGCCGCTGCTTCCGCCGCCGGCGTCGTCGCTTCCGCCTGGGAGGCGCCCGAGGAAGACGCGAACGACCCGAGCGCCGTGACAAGGAGCGCGGCGAGGCGCGCCGCCCGCGTCGGGCGCCTGATCGGGCGGCTCATCGCTTACCTCCTGTCCCGGGTGACGGAGACTCCGCCGGCGCGGGCCCCGGCGCCACCAGCAGCATGCCGCGGTGCCCTATCTGCTCGCGGTCGACGACCTGAAGGTCGGGACCCAGTGCGGCCCGTTCCCTTTCATAGGCGTCGTCCTCGATGAGGCAGTAGGCCCGGCGACCGGGCTGAAGAAAGGTCCGCAGCGCATCACGGCCCGACAGTACCTCGAGGCGCCGCCGCGTGTAAAACGCGTACGCGGCACGGTAGTCCGGGAAGATGCCGAGCGGCGCGTCCGCCGCCGCGGCGGCGACGCGCGCGCAGAACGGCCGCGCCGATTTGAAGTGATCGAGCGCGGGCAGGACCGCCAGCGCGATGACGACATAGCAAACCGCCATCCCGCCGGCGAACAGGGCCATCCCCGTGCCGCCTCCCCAGCGCCAGTGCGCGGCCAGGGCCAGTAGGACGGTCAGGAGCACGGCGCCGGCAAGCAGCGACGATGGACCACGCATCTCCGGAAGCTGGCGTTCGATCCTTGAGAGGAAAAAGGACGCGCCGCCTATGCCCAGGACCAGCGCCGAGGTGAGGGCCCACCCGATGGCCCGGCCCACCGGGGAGGGATCCCAGTCGAGCAACGCGGTGTCCCACACCCGACCAACCAGCAGGGCCAGCAGGGGAAGCAGCGGTAGGAGGTAGACGCCGCGCTTTTCCGCGGACAGCGCGAAGACCCCCAGGATGACAGTCACCCAGGAATAGAGATAGACGCTCTCCCGATCGAGGGACGCCCTCCGACTGGGAAAGGTATGGACAATCGCCGCCGGCAGGAAGACGAGCCACGGGAGCGTGTCCAGGCAGAGGCTCGTCACGAAATGGATCCAAGGGCGGGGGTGATGGATGCCCCGGACGAACCGTTCCTCGATCCGGGCGAGGCCTGTGCCGATCGGGAACGGCCCGCCCGTCGACACCCGGTAGGCCGTGAGCCAGAGCGCCGAGGGCAGAAGCGCCAGCGGCACTCCCCACGCGATACCCGAACGCCGCAGGAACGCGGCCTCGCGGATCGCCAGCAGGAAGGTGAGCACGGCCAGGGCCGGAAGCAGAAGCCCGAGCGGCCCCTTGGTCAGCGCGGCCAGCCCCACCGCCAGATAGAAGGCCACGAGCCACCGGCGCCCGCCTCCCGTCCGCCAGGCCTGATGATAGGCGAGGGCGGCGACGGTCAGCATCACGGCCCACACCATGTCGGGATGCGCCCACCGGGCCTCCGAAAAGTACTTCTGAGTCGTGGCCAGCACGACGGCCCCCAGGGCGCCCGCCCGCCTTCCGAATAGTCCTCTCCCCATGTAGAAGGTCGCGACGACACCGAGCAGGGCGGCGAGGCTCGAGGGAAATCGGACCGCCAGCTCGTTGACCCCGCCCAGGGCGAGGGAGACGGCCGCCGCCATCCAGAAGTAGAGCGGCGGCTTTTCAAGATACGGCTCTCCGTTGTCGTGCAGCGCGGCCCAGGATCCCGTGAGGAGGATCTCCCGCACGACCTCCCCCGATCGCGGCTCGTCAGGCGCCCACAGGTCGCGGCCGCCGAGATCGGTCGCGAAGAGCACGAGCGACAGGGGGACGAGCAGCAGGAGGCAGCGCCGGTCGCTGCCGAACAGGCGAATCGCCAGGGACACCTTTGACCTCGCCGCCGGCAGCGGGGCCGGGCCCCGGCCGGCGCGTCAGAGCACGGATGCCTTGGGTACGGGTGTCTCGTCCCTGAACTGAAGAGCGTGCAGGCGCGCATAGGTGCCGTCGAGCGCCAGGAGTTCGGCGTGCGCGCCACGCTCGACAATGCGACCCGATTCCAGGACAAGGATGACATCGGCGCGCCGCACCGTGGCCAGCCGGTGGGCGATGACGAAGACCGTGCGGCCCGACATCAAGTTTTGCAGCGCGGCCTGTACGACCGATTCGGACTCGGCATCGAGCGACGAGGTGGCCTCATCGAGTATAAGAATCGGCGCGTCCTTGAGAATCGCGCGCGCGATCGAGAGTCGCTGCCGCTGCCCCAGCGAGAGCCTCGCGCCCGCCTCACCGAGGGGGGTGTCGTAGCCCTGCGCCAGCTCGTTGATGAAGCCTTCCGCGTAGGCCGCCTGCGCCGCCGCCACGACCCGCTCCTGCGCGAAGTCGCCGCGGCCGTACGCGATGTTGTCGCGCACGGTGCCGTCAAAGAGAATGACCTCCTGCGTCACAAGCCCGATCTGGCGCCGGAGCGATGCGAGCGTCACGCTGCGAATGTCATTCCCGTCGAGCAGGATCGCCCCGGAGGTGACATCGTAGAAGCGCGGCAGGAGGTTGACGAGGGTCGACTTGCCCGCGCCGCTGGTTCCCACGAGGGCGACCATCCTGCCGGCCGGGACCGTCAGGTCGACGTCGTGCAGCACGGGGACCCGGCCGTAGCCGAAGGACACGCCGCGGAATTCGATTGTCCCGCGGAACGGCGGCAGCTCGAGCGCGTTGGGCGCGTCCCGAACGCGCTGCGGTTGATCCATGAGCTGGAACACCCGGTGCGCCGCCGCCATGGCGCTCTGCAGCCCGTTGTTGATCTTCACCAGGTTCTTAAGCGACTGGTAGATCATGAACAGCGCCGCGATGAAGGTCGCGAACTCCCCCGGGGACAGCTTCCCGATGCTGATCCGGTGCGCGGCATAAGCGAAGAGGACCGCCGCCCCCACGGCGCCGATCAGCTCCATCACCGGCGGCATGACCGAGAGGATGCGCGCCGCCTACTTCTCGGCCCTCTGCACCCGTTCGAGCGCCATGTCGAAGCGGCCGATCTCGAAGGCCTCCATCCCGAAGGACTGCACGATCCGCGTGCCGCCTATTCCCTCCTTGATGATGCTCGACGCGTCCCCCATCCGCTCCATGCTGTGCGCGCTGCTCGATTTCAGGCGACGGCCGTAGCGGACCACCGGGTAGATGACGAGCGGGAGAAGGACCAGGCAGAATCCCGCCAGCTTCCAGTTCAGGTAGAAAAGCCAGACCGCCTGTCCGAGGACGATGGCCCCGAGCCGGAAAATCTCCGCGAGGTCACCCGAAACCGTCGCCTGCAGCCTTCCCACGTCGCCCATGACCCGGGATATCAGATGCCCGGTCGGATGCTCGGAGAAAAAGGCGAGCGACTGCCGCTGGATGCGGGCGTACAGGTCGGAGCGCAGATCGCGAACCGCCTGAAGTCCCGTCCAGCGCGTGAGGTAGGAAGTCAGGTAGGTGCAGAAACCCTTGAACAGGAACAAAAGCACGACCAGGACCGCGATGAGGATGGCCGTGCCGGCGCCTCCTCCGTCCCCGCCCTTCGAGAAGACGGCCAGCGGCGCGAAGGTGCTTTCCCCGGCGCCGAGGAGCTTCCGGGCTTCCTCGAGGATCTTGAATTTGCCGGCGGTCGCCACGGGACCGATGGCGCTCTTCGGAAGCACCTCGTCGAAGATCGGCTGGATGAGGCTGAAGAGCGCCAGGTAGGTCAGCGATACCAGCAGCGCGGCGGCGACCGCTCCGAGAAGCCGCGCCAGGTACGGACGGACATAGCCGAGCAGACGGACCAGATCCTTCATCTCGCCTCAGCGAGGATGGATGTCGAGGGCGCTGAACAGGTAACCGATCTCGAAGGTGGCGGTGGCCGCGGCATCCGAGCCGTGCACGATGTTTTTCTCGATCGAGGACGCGAGGTCCTTGCGGATCGTGTCCGGGGCGGCCTTGGCGGGGTCGGTCGCACCCATCAGCTGCCTTACGCGGGCGACCGCATCCTCCCCCTCGAGCACCATCGCGACAACCGGCCCGGATGTCATGAAGGCGACGAGGGACGCGAAAAAGGGCCGCTCCCGGTGCACCTGGTAAAAGCCCCGGGCCCTCTCCTCGTCGAGGCGCAGCATCCTCACCGCCACAACACGGAGACCCGCCTTCTCGAAGCGCCGGATCACCTCGCCCGTGACCCCGCTAAGGACTCCGTCCGGCTTGACGATTGACAGTGTTCTCTCGACCATTCTCCCCCGCCCCCTTCCTTCTTTATCTTTATGCCGCCGGTCCCGGCCGGTTCAGGACAGGACCTTCTTGACCGCCTCGCCGATCTCGGCCGGACTTTCCACAACGCGCACACCCGCCTCGCGCAGCGCCGCCATTTTCTCGGCGGCCGTGCCATGCCCCCCGGCGATAATTGCCCCGGCGTGCCCCATGCGCCGGCCGGGAGGGGCGGTCTGGCCGGCCACGAACGCCACGATTGGAACGCGCATCTCTTTCGCGGCGAACCGCGCCGCGTCCTCCTCGGCGGTCCCGCCGATCTCGCCGATCAGGACCACGGCCTTCGTGTCGGCGTCCTCGCGGAACAGGCGCAAGGCGTCGAGGAAAGTCGTCCCGATGATCGGGTCCCCGCCGATGCCGATGCAGCTGCTCTGGCCGAAGCCGCGGCGGCTCAGCTGCGCCACGGCCTCGTAGGTGAGGGTCCCGCTCCGCGAGACGACACCGACCGGACCAGGGGTGTGGATGTAGCCCGGCATGATCCCGACCTTGCATTTTCCGGGGGAGATGATCCCTGGACAGTTTGGCCCGATGAGCCGGGTGGGACGGGTGGCGAGCGCCGCCTTCACCCTGACCATGTCCGCCGTCGGAATCCCCTCGGTGATGCACACGATGAGACGTATGCCGGCCTCGGCTGCCTCGAGGATGGCATCGGCCGCGGAGGGCGGCGGCACGAAGATAAGCGACACGTCGGCGGAGCGCCGCTCGACCGCTTCCTTCATCGTGTTGAAGACCGGCACCCCCTCGTGCTCAACACCCCCCCGCCCGGGTGTCACGCCGGCCACGATCTGCGTGCCGTAGTCGCGGCACTGACGGGCGTGGAAAGTCCCTTCCCGTCCCGTGATGCCCTGGACGACAACACGGCTCTTGGCGTCCACCAGGATGCTCATCGGGCCCCCGCGAGGTGGACGACCTTCTGCGCCGCGTCGAGCATTCCCTCGGCCAGGGTGAAGTTGAGCGCGGCGTCCTTGATGATCCGCTTCCCCTCCTCGACATTCGTCCCCTCGAGCCGGACCACGACGGGAACCGTGACCTTGACCTGTTTCAGCGCGTCCACCAGCCCTCGCGCCAGCACGTCCACGCGCAAGATGCCACCGAAGATGTTGATCAGCACCGCCTTCACGCTGGTGTCGCGGACCAGGATCCGGAACGCGGCGGCCACCTGCTCGGCGTTCGCACCTCCCCCCACATCGAGAAAGTTCGCCGGCTCGCCACCATGCAGCTTGATGATGTCCATGGTCGCCATTGCCAGGCCGGCCCCGTTGACCATGCAGCCGACGTTTCCCTTCAGCTTGATGTAGTTGAGCGCGTGCGCCGAGGCTTCGACCTCGAGCGGGTCCTCCTCGTCGGTGTCACGCAGCTCACGGATCTCCGGGTGGCGGAACAGCGCGTTGTCGTCGAGGGTCATCTTCGCGTCGAGGGCCACGAGCCGGCCCTTGTCGGTCAGGACGAGCGGGTTGATCTCGATCAGGGATGCGTCGGTCTGCTCGTAGGCCCTCGCGAGCGCCAGCATGAGGGCCGCGCCGCGCGACACCGCCTCCCCCTCGAGCCCCAGCCCGAAGCAGAGCTTGCGGGCCTGGTAGGGACGAAACCCCAGGAGAGGGTCCACCGGCTCTATGCGTATGGCGCCCGGATTGCGGCTCGCAACCTCTTCGATTTCGACCCCTCCCTCGGCGCACGCCATGACCACGGGGCAGCCGCGCCCCCTGTCGAGCGTAATGCCCAGGTACATCTCGCGCGCGATCCCCAGGGGCTCTTCGACAAGCAACCGAAGGACCTTTTTGCCCTCGGGACCTGTCTGCGGCGTCACGAGGGTCATGCCGATCATCTGCCGGGCCAGGCGCTCCGCCTCGGAAGCGTCGGCCGCGATCTTGACGCCGCCGGCTTTGCCGCGCCCGCCGGCGTGGATCTGGGCCTTCACGACGGCCCGGCCTCCCAGCTGGGACGCGACCGCCGCCGCTTCGGGCGGGCTGAACGCCACGTCCCCCCGCGGGACCTCCACGCCGAAGGACTTCAGGATTTTCTTCGCCTGGTACTCGTGGATTTTCACTCACGCTCCGGAAGAGGGCTCCTTATATAGCATCCGCCCGGAGGCCTGTCAAACCCTTGTTTTGACAGCCTTTCAGCCCTCTGTTACCATCGCGGCTCTTCGGGCCGGGAGTTCCATCACAACATGCACCGCTCATCAGACACACTGTCACAAGCGTCCGGCGCTTCTTTCCGGGGAGGGCGCCGGGTGCTCGGGGCGGTTCTCGGAACCGCACTGGGGGTGGTGACTCTGGCAGGCCGCACCCCGCCCCAGCCGCGCGGCGACGCGGCTCCCCTCGCGACACGCCTCCAGGCGCTGGCGCGCGCCGACGCGTTGCACCCTGAGCAGACCGGCATTTCCGTCCTGCTCCTGCCGGAGGGCCGGCCGATTTTCGAGAAAAACGCCGACCGTCCTCTGCGCCCCGCATCGACGCTGAAAATCCTCACGAGCGCCGCCTCCCTGGCTCTCCTCAAGCCGGAATTCGTTTACGAGACCCGTCTCTACGCGGATGTACCGATCGATGCCTCGGGCAGCCTCGCGGGGAACCTGTACGTCCAGGGATCCGGAGCGCCCGATCTCGTCGGCGAGTCCTGGTGGCTGATGGCCAGAAGGCTCGCCGCCCTGGGGCTCAAGCGGGTGCAGGGCGATCTCGTCGGCGACGAGTCCTACTTCGACACCGTGCGCCGGCCACCGGGGTGGCCGCCCGTGGGCGCCGACTCCTGGTACAACGCCCCGGTCGGGGCGCTCTCCTGCAACTTCAATGTCGTCACGGTGCGGATCGAGCCTTCGCCTCTCCCGGGGGCGCGCCCGGACCTGACGCTCGAACCGATCGCCTCCTACTTCCAGGTCCTGAACCGGGCCACGACTGGAAACCAGCCGACCTCGATCGACGTCGCGCGCAGTTTCGTCGACGGCCGGAATTCGCTCGTCGTGAGCGGCTCCATCCGCCGCGGCGGAGGCGCCGTGGTCGTGAACCGCTGTGTTGAGGAACCGGCCCTCTACGCCCTCCACGCCCTCCGGGAGATTGCCCGGAGCGAAGGGATCGAGATCGCCGGCTCCCTGCGGATAGGCATCGTGCCGGACGGAGCCCGCGAGATCCACCGCCACGAGTCGAGGCCGCTGGCCGCGCTGATTCGGGACATGAACAAGAACAGCAACAACTTCATGGCCGAATCGCTGCTGAAGACCCTCGGGGCCCACTTCCTGGGGTCGCCCGGGACGACGGCCAACGGGCTGGAGATGGTCCGGACCTATCTCTCCGGGCTGGGGGTCGATCCCTCCCCCGCCGTGCTGACCGACGGGTCGGGGCTGTCCGACCAGGATCACGTCCCGGCCCGGCTTCTGACCGAGGTCCTGGCGCGGGCGAGCCGTGATTTCGAGATCGCACCGGACCTCATGGGGTCTCTTCCCGTTGGCGGGGCCGACGGGACGCTCGAAGCGCGCTTCGGAAGCGAAGCGACGAAACGCCGGGTCCGCGCCAAGACCGGGCGGATCGCGGGGGTCCTGAGCCTGGCGGGGTACGTGGCGAACCGGGACGGGCAGGTGATGGCCTTCGCCATCCTGGCCAACCGCCACCGTGGCTCGACCGAGGCGGTGCACCGGTCGATGGACAGGATGGTGGACGAACTCGCCTCGAGCACGGCCGCCGACCTGGCCCCCTGAACTAGAGCTTCAGCGTCGACACCAGCTCCCGCACCGCCGCGGCCGACTTGTCCAGGGCCGCTCTTTCGTCCTTGGTGAGATTGATCTCCATGACCTTTTCCATCCCGCCTGCGCCCAGCCGCACCGGGACCCCGAGAAACAGGTCCCGATATCCGTATTCGCCTTGCAGGTACGCGGCGCAGGGCAGGATCATGTGCCGGTCGTGGAGAATGGCCTCGGCCATCTGGACGATCGAGGTGGCGGGCGCATAGAAGGCGCTGCCGGTCTTCAGGAGATTCACGACTTCGATCCCGCCGTTCCGGGTGCGCTCGACGATGGCGTCAATCTTCTCTTGCGGCAGGAGCTCCGTGATCGGCACGCCGGCGACCGTGGAATAGCGCGGCAGCGGCACCATGCTGTCCCCGTGCCCGCCCAGGACGAAGGCGTGGGTGTTCTCCACCGAGACACCGAGAGCCTCGGCGATGAAAAACCGCATGCGCGCCGAGTCGAGCACCCCGGCCATGCCGAGCACTCTCTCGCGCGGGAAGCCGCTGACATTCAACGCAGTGTACGCCATCGCGTCGAGAGGATTGCTCACCACGATCAGGATGGCGCGCGGCGAGCGCTTCGCCACCTGCTCGGTCACCCCCTTCACGATCTCGAAATTTGCTTTCAGAAGGTCGTCCCGGCTCATCCCAGGTTTCCGCGGCAGGCCCGAGGTGATCACGACGATGTCCGAGCCCTCAGTCTCCTCGTAGCCGTTCGTCCCGGTCAGGCGCAGGTCGTAGCCGTCAACGGGGCCCGCCTCGTTCAGATCGAGCGCTTTGCCCTGCGGCATGCCCTCGATGATGTCGACCAACACCACGTCCGCAAGCCGTCGCAGGACGATTCGCTCCGCGGCCGACGCTCCGACATTGCCGGCTCCGATGATCGAGACCTTTTTTCGCATTTTCGTCTCCCGAGTTGCGCGCGGGCGGCTAGCCGCTTTGGGCGATGGCGGCGATGATCCCGTCGGCGAACTCCGAGCAGCGGACCGTCACCGCGCCTTCCATCTGCCGGGCCAGGTCGTACGTCACGCGCTTCTGGTGAATGGTTTTCTGCATCCCCTCGACGATCAGATCGGCCGCCTCGAGCCAGCCCATGTACTCGAACATCATGGCGCCCGACAGGATGAGCGACCCCGGGTTGACCTTGTCCTGTCCGGCGTAGGCGGGCGCCGTGCCGTGGGTCGCCTCGAACACCGCCGCAGAGTCCCCGATATTGGCGCCGGGCGCCAGCCCCAGCCCGCCCACGAGCGCGGCCGCGGCGTCGGACAGGTAATCGCCGTTCAGGTTCGGCGTGGCCAGCACGGAATAGTCCTCGGGCCTCACCAGGATCTGCTGGAACATCGAGTCGGCGATCCTGTCCTTGACGAGCACCTTGCTCTTCGGGACGGCGGCGCCGAGCTTCGCGGCGTCCTCCTCGGTGATCGTGTACTCGGGGAACTCCTCCCGGGCGACCTGGTAGCCCCACTCCTTGAAGGCGCCCTCCGTGTATTTCATGATGTTGCCTTTGTGCACCATGGTCACGCTCGGCTTTTTCCTCTCGATGGCGTAGCGAATCGCCTTCCGCACCAGCTGCTTGCTGGCGCGCACGCTCATCGTCTTGACGCCGATGGCGGAATCGGCCGGGACCGAGCAACCCATCTCGGCGTTGAGGAAGTCGACCACCTTGCGGCACTTCTCGGTCCCCTCCCGCCACTCGATGCCGGCATAGACGTCCTCGGTGTTCTCGCGGAAGATGATCAGGTCGACGTTCTCCGGCTTTTTCACGGGCGACGGAACGCCCTCGAAGTAGCGCACCGGGCGGATGCAGGCGTAGAGGTTCAGCTCCTGGCGCAGGGTGACATTAAGGCTGCGGTAACCGCCTCCGATCGGTGTCGTCAGCGGGCCCTTGATCGCGACCCTGTAGTGCCGGACCGCCTCGAGGGTATCTTGAGGCAGCCACTCGCCGTATTTATCGCGCGCCTTGCCCCCAGCGTAGATCTCGAACCAGCGGATGCGGCGCTTGCCGCCGTATGCCTTTGCGATCGCGGCATCCAGGACACGGCTTGCCGCGGCCCAGATGTCCGGCCCGATGCCGTCGCCCTCGATGAACGGGACGATGGGGTCGGCCGGGACTTTCAGCTGCCCAGCATCGGATTCGATCGTCTTCCCCTCGAGGGGGAGATTGAGCTTCTCGAACTTCACTGTGGTCCTCCCGGATGACTCCAGCGCCGCGCGATCCTGTCGCGAGGGGGGTGAACTCACAGGATACCTGACTCTGGAGAGGGGCGGACTCTAACACACGGTCCGGGGGGAGTCAACGCAACGCCCGGTTGGATGGTGCCTCACTCTGATCGCGGGCCGTAGGGATTGAGGGCGTCGGGGGCATGCGCGTCGGCTTCTAGCCCGACGCGACATTCCGCCCGCACAGGAACCACGTCTTTAGCTCGCCCTGGCTCTCGACCTCGAGAGCACCCCGCTCCTCGAGCAGGAACGGCTCGCCCAGCAGCAGCCGGGTGCTCTCCGACACTTGCACGCGTCCGGCCACGCCGTGGGATTCCATCCGGCTGGCGGTGTTCACGGCGTCACCCCATACGTCGTAGAGGTACATGCGCTTGCCGATGACGGCGGCCACCACCGGTGCGGAGGCGAGGCCGATGCGCACCTGCAGCGAGTTGCCGCTCCGATCGTTGAAGCGGTCCAGCACGTCGAGCATGTCGAGCGACATGTGCGCCGCTCCCGCCGCATGATCGTCCGCCGGAACGGGCACGCCGGCGGCGGCCATGTACGAATTCCCGAGTGTCTTGATCTTCCTGAGGCCGCGCTTGTTCGCGACGCCGTCGAAGCAGGTGAAGATCTCATCGAGGAGGAGCGCCAGTCGCTCGGGGCTCACGGCCGGTGTCAGCTCGGTGAACCCCACGACGTCCGCGATGAGCACGGTCACGTCTGCGAAGCTGTCCGCCATGACGTCCGGGCGCGCCTGCAACCTCGCGGCAATGGAATCAGGCGGCACGTGGAGGGCCAGGCGCTCCGACACCTTCCGCTCCGCCACGACCTGATCGAACAGCGTCTTCAGCTCTTCGTTCTTCCGGCGGACCGCGACGTGCAGGAGGCGGACCTCGATCATGTTGTGGACGCGCGTCAACACCTCGGCGACATCGAAAGGCTTGCTGATGAAATCCTTCGCCCCGGCCTGGAGCGCGCGCAGCTTGTGATCCGGCTGGGCGGTGACCACCAGGACCGGCAGGTAACCGTCCTGTTCGATCTGCTTCAGTCCTTCCATCACCTGGAATCCGTCCATGCCGGGCATCTGGAGGTCGAGCACGATCAGGTCGTAGTGATTTTTCCCGTGGAGCTCACACACCGCGCGCGGATCGAGCGTGGATGTGATGGACTCATACCCGGCGCCGCCCAGCATGCGCTCGAGCAGAAGGACATTGGCCG
>JANMQK010000265.1:0-2932 GCA_031370485.1 Acidobacteriota bacterium
GCGCCTTGAGCGCCTCCTCGCCCCCGTCCCCCTTGTCGTAGCGCTTCAGGAACGACGCGCTCATCTGTCCGCGGGCCGAGGCGAGGCTGTGCCGGTGCCAGGCCCGCAGAAGGATCCGCAGTGTCGTGACTCCCGGAACCGCATCCGGGAAACGCAGGCTTTCCGAGCTGACCTTGTCGAGGCCGCTCACGCGCCACAGGCCGTCCGCCTGGCGGGCGAGCCGGACCGATTCGACCCGCAGCTCCATGGCCTCCCCCTGCTCCTCCCAAAGCGTCTTGACCGTCGCCACCGCCTCCTTGCTGCGGGCGCCGAGCCTCTGCATCTGTTTCTCGCCGATCTCGAAAAGAGCAATCCGGATCCCCCGCTTGCCGTTGAAGGTCGCGGAGTACCGGTCGTAGCGGGCCTGCAGGGCCGGGGTCATGACCGACTTGAGCTGGCGTATGGTCGCGTAATGCCGCGAGGCCATGAAGAGCGTGAGGGCGCCCCCCGCGGTGGTCGTCGGATCCTCGACCGGCGGGGGCGGCCCCACGATCGCCGATGCTTCCGACGCCGGGTGTGCCTGAGCCGGCGCGTCCCCGGTGGCCGGAGGCGGCGCCGGGGGGGGTGGGGCCGGCGTCTGGGCCATCGCCACGACGGCCGCGATGGTCATCAACGAAACGGCGACTCCGACGATCGTTCCTCGTGCGATCCGCTGAACCAAACGGTCCTCCCTCCCCGCCTCGCCGGGGCGATGACGTTACCGTGCCGACCGGGCGGCGTCAAGTCCCGTCCGCCGGTCTCAAGCCCGTCTGCCCAGGGCCCTCCCCTGCGCGGAACCTCTTTGTTGCCATCGCCATATCAGGCCCCGCCTGATGGCGTGTGAGGAAACGGGGTCATTGAATTCAGAGTCGTCCCTACTGTGGGGGGAGCCGGAACTTCGGTAAGGTTCGCATCAAGGATGGTGTTCAATGAAACTTCAGGCTCAAGTGCCCATGCTCCAGGAATTCCTCGTCACGCACCGGGGAGAGCTCATCGATCGCGCCAGGGCGAAAGTCGCCTTGAGATCGGCCCCACGACCGACCGAGGAGGAGTTGACGAACGGAGTCCCCATGTTCCTGACCCAGCTCGGCGACGCCCTGCGCCTGGAGAAAAGCGATTCCAAGGATGATCATCAAATCACCGAAACCGCGGCCAGGCACGGCCAGGACATGCTGAGTCGAGGGTTCACCGTGGCCCAGGTGGTCCACGATTATGGAGATGTCTGTCAGGCCGTGACCGAGCTCGCTGTCGAGGAAAACGCGTCGATCCCCACCGAGGAATTCCAGACTCTGAACCGATGCCTCGATAATGCCATCGCCGAAGCGGTGACCGAGTACGGGCGCCACCGGGAGCAGAGCAACTCCCTGAAAGCGACCGAACGGCTGGGCGTTCTGGCGCACGAGCTCGGCAACCTCGTTTCAAGCGCCATGCTGTCCTTCCATGCCCTGAAGAGCGGACAGCTTGGGCTCGGCGGAAGCACTGCCAGGTTGCTTGAACGCAATCTCCAGGATCTCAGCGACCTGACCCATCGATCGCTCTCCGAAGTGCGGCTCGATTCCGGGTTCCTGGAAAAGGGTCAATTGCGCGTGCGAGATTTCATGAAAGATATCGAGGTTGGCGGGGCCATCGCTGCCAGGGCTCGAGCCGTTCGCCTGACTGTCGCAACCATCGATCCCAGGCTGATCATCGAGGCTGACCGACCGCTCCTGGCGTCCGCGGTCAGGAACGTGCTGCAGAACGCCTTCAAGTTCAGTCGTCCCCAAGGCCATGTGATGGTGAACACCTACGGGACAGCCGAACGAGTGCGGATCGAAATCCAGGACGAGTGCGGCGGCTTGCCGCCGGGAAAAGCCGAGGACCTGTTTCTTCCCTTCAAGCAACTCGGCGACAATCGCGATGGCCTGGGCCTCGGGCTAGCCATCAGCCGCCGGGCCATCGAAATGAACGGAGGGCTGCTTACGGTGCGAGACGCGCCGGGCAAGGGATGCGTCTTTGTCCTCGACCTGCCGAGGGTAGTCCCGGGCTCCCCGGGCGGCGTGGAACATGCGTAGACCCGCCGGGTGGTGAAATCGCAGAGCCTCAGATCCCGACGGACTTGCTGAGCGTGTACGCCTCGGACAACGTGCCTATCTGGAGGCGCTTTCTCCCTTGCCGGCTCTCCTGGATCTCGTAGCGTCTGGGATCCTTCGTGGCGTCAAGAAATTTCCTTCCCTTGATCATGGCTTCAATCGTCAGGGCATCCCCGGGAGGTCTGACCGCAGGGGTGTTCCGGACCTCGACGAGCAGGCGCCGGATGTAGTGGCTGGGGACGACATACGTGATATTGGTCGGGATCCGGTAGATGTCGTTGTTCTTCGTCACCCCGATGTCCCCGAGGCCCGCGTACAGGACGCCGACGACCTTGCCGGTCGTAGGCTCGAAGGCCGGAGAGCCGCTTGCCCCGGCCTGGGTCATGACGTTGATGGTGAACGCGTGGGGGCTGGAGCAGGCAAACGGGAGAACGGCGCTGATGATACCGCTCTGGAGGGTCGGGCAGACCTGATGCACATAGCCGGGCGCGGTCAGCGCGTCGGCCCCCATCGGGAAGCCCGCGGTCGCCAGCTCGCAGCCTTCGACCAGACCGTCGTCCTCGGCTATGGTGACGAACGGCAGACCCCGGGCCTTGACCTGGACGAAGCCCACGTCGGGCCTCGATAAGTCGTCGCCCTCCGGCTTTTGGACGAAATCACCGAACGGCGCGGCCCCGATCAACTGAAGCGGGATCTCGATCTGCCCATCCGGGATGGAATGAAGGAACAGAGCGTACACGCCCCAGTCGTTCTTGTGGACGCCCGGGGGCCGGTATTGCTTCCGGAAGGCGCGCACGACGTGATCGTTCGTAACGATAATCCCGTCCTCGCCAACGATGAAACCG
>JANMQK010000275.1:0-6907 GCA_031370485.1 Acidobacteriota bacterium
GCCGGGATGCGCGGCGCGGGTGCGGGGAGTCCTGGCCCTGGCGCTCCTCCTCGGCGCCGGCGGCTGCGGGTACCAGCTCGCCGGGCACTCGCGCACGCTGTCGGCGGAGATCCGCACGGTCGGCATCCCGACCTTCGTGAACCGCACGACGAGACCGGAGCTGGAGCAGCGCATCACGGAGCATGTCATCGACGAGTTCACGACCCGGGGAAGGGTTCGCATCGTGCCGGGCGAGGAAGGGGCCGACGCGGTGCTGCGCGGGACGATCTTCAGCTACACCCTCTCGCCGGTCGTGATCAACGAGCTCGGGCGCGCCACCCGCTACGAGATCCTGATCACGGCGCGCGTGGTGCTGAGCCAGGTCGGGACCGACCGTGTCCTGTGGGAGGACGATCATTTCCTCTTCAAGCGGCAGTACGACGTCCCGGTGAGCGCGGAGAGCCTGGTCGTGCAGGAGATCGTGGCGATCGACGAGGTGGCCACCGATTTCGCGCGGGGCGTCGTCACGTCGATCCTGGAGGGGTTCTAGATGGCGAAGTCGACCCGGCTCGGGTTCACGCAGTTCCGCGAGTCGCTGCGGCGCGGTTCGATCGAGCCGGTCTATGTCCTCGAGGGCGAGGAGGTTTTTTTCCATGACGAGGCGATCCGGCTTCTGGGCGGAGCCGCGTTCCCCGGCGGAGCCTCGAGTGTCGACCGCGAATCGGTGCGCGGCTCGGAGGCCTCCCTCGCCGAGGTGCTGGACCTCGCCTCCACCTATCCCATGTCGGGCGGTGTGAGGCTGATCGTGGCGCGCGAGGCCGACACGTTGCGCAGCGAGACCGCCGACGCGCTGCGCTCCTACCTCGCGCGTCCGAATCCCAAGAGCTGTCTGGTTCTGAGCGATCTGAAATTCGACAAAAGGCGCGCGGTCTACAAGGCACTCCTGGCCAGGGCGGTGTTCGTGGACTGCTTCCCGCTCGACGAGCCGCGCACCGCCCTCTGGGTGAAGGAACGGCTGCGCGATAGCGGCTTCGGGATCAGCAACGACCTGGCCGACGCGGTCGCCGCCGGTCTCGCCGGCGAGGGTCTGGGGAGGCTGGAAGGGGAGCTCGCGAAGCTCATGACGCACATCGGCGAGCCGCGGCCCGTGCAGGCGGGCGATCTGTCGATCCTCGCGAGCGTTCCGCGGGTGGAGACCGCCTTCATGGTGGCCAGGCATGTCCTGCAGGGAAAGCGGGGGGAGGCGATCGCCTCGGCGAGGGCGCTCCTGCGGTCGGGCGAGGAGCCGGTGCGCCTCCTGGGCGGGATGTCCTGGTACTTCCGGAACGCGCTCAAGGCACGGGCCGCGTCCGCCCGGCGCATCCCCGTTCGCGAGATAGGCCCGGCCTATGGTCTCAGTCCCGACAAGGTCGGGCAGTTCCGGGGGGAAATCGGGGAGACCTCCGCGGAGGACCTCCGCAAGGCGCTCGCCTGGTGCATGCGGGTCGACCGCGAGCTGAAAGGCATGGGAGCGCGCGACCCCGCGAACGCCTTCGAGCGTCTTATCCACGCGATCGGGCGCCGGGCGGCGGCCGCGTCGTGATGCCGGACGGTGCCCCGGAGAGACGGGAGACGGTGCTGGTATTGGACTTCGGGGCCCAGTACAGCCAGCTGATCGCGCGGCGCATCCGCGAGCTTCAGGTCCATAGCGAGATCCTCCCGTTCAACACGCCGCTCGATCGCCTGCGCGCCCTGCGCCCGCGGGGCATCGTCCTTTCCGGCGGGCCCGACTCGGTCTACGAGCCGGGCGCGCCGCGGGTGGACCGCGCGCTGTTCGGCCTGGGAGCGCCGATCCTGGGGATCTGCTACGGCATGCAGCTGATGGGACACCTTCTCGACGGGAAGGTGGTCCGTGCGTCGGAGCGGGAGTACGGCCCGGCCGAGATCGAGGTCCTCGGCTCACCGCGGCTGTTCCGGGGAACCCCGGAGCGCCAGCCGGTCTGGATGAGCCACGGCGACGAGATCGTCGAGCCGCCTCCCGGTTTCCGGGTCGAGGCCCGCAGTCCCCGGTCAGGGTGCTCGGCCATGGCCGACGAGTCGCGGGGGCTGTACGGGGTCCAGTTCCACCCCGAGGTGGGACATACGCGGCACGGGATGGATATCCTGAAAAACTTCGTTTCGGCAATCTGCGGCTGCGGCGGGACCTGGAAGATCGCCTCGGTGGTGGAGGACCTGGTCCAGGGGGTGCGCGAGCGGGTCGGCGCCGGCCGGGTGATCGCGGGGCTGAGCGGGGGCGTGGACTCGGCGGTGATGGCGCTCCTGATCGCCCGCGCCATCCCGGCCGCTCGCCTGTCCTGCCTGTTCATCGACAACGGCCTGCTGCGGGCACGGGAGGCCGCCGAGGTGCTCCGCGCCTTCACCGACGTCTACCATCTCGCCGTACGCCGTGTCGAGTCGTCGGAGCGGTTCCTTCGCGCGCTGGCCGGTGTCGTCGACCCCGAGGAAAAGCGCCGTGTCGTCGGCCGGGTTTTCGTCGAGGTGTTCGAGGAGGAGGCGCGGGCGGCGGGCCCCGCCGAATTCCTCGCCCAGGGAACGCTCTATCCGGACCTGATCGAATCGACCTCCTTCAAGGGTCCGTCGGCGGTCATAAAGACCCACCACAACGTCGGCGGGCTTCCCGCGGGCATGACCCTGAAGCTGGTCGAGCCGCTACGCGAGCTGTTCAAGGACGAGGTGCGCAAGGTGGGCCGCCAGATCGGTCTCGACGAGAGTATCGTGATGCGCCACCCGTTCCCCGGGCCGGGTCTCGCGGTCAGGGTGCTCGGGGAGGTGACGCGCGAGCGGCTCGAGGTGCTCCGGGAGGCGGACGACATCTTCATCTCCGAGCTCAAGGCGGCCCGGGGACCCTCGGGCGCGAGCCTGTACGAGGAGACGGCGCAGGCCTTCGCCGTCCTGCTTCCGGTGAAGTCGGTCGGGGTGATGGGGGACGGCCGCACCTACGAAAACGTCCTGGCGCTGCGGGCGGTCACCACGGATGACTTCATGACCGCCGATTGGGCCCGCCTCCCGCAGGAGTTTCTCGCGCGTGTCAGCTCCCGCATCGTGAACACGGTGAAAGGCGTGAACCGGGTCGTCTACGACGTGACCAGCAAGCCCCCGGCCACGATCGAGTGGGAGTAGCGATGCCATCGTCGAAGAGCTTCGTCCACCTGCACAACCACTCGCAATTCTCCCTGCTCGACGGCGCGAGCAAGCTCGAGGAGATGGTCGATCAGGCCGTCCGGCTCGAGATGCCGGCCCTGGCGATCACCGATCACGGGAACCTGTTCGGCGCGATCCCTTTCTTCGAGGCGGCGGCCGAGAAAGGGATCAAGCCGATCCTGGGGTGCGAGACCTACCTCGCTCCGGGCTCCCGGACCGATCGCACCCCCCCCGGGCCGGGCCGCAAGCCCTACTACCACCTGCTGCTCCTGGCCCGTGACGACGAGGGCTACCGCAACCTGATGAAGCTCTCGACGGCCGGCTTCCTCGAGGGCTACTACTACCGGCCGCGCATCGACCGGGAGCTCCTGGCGCGCCATGCGAAGGGTCTCATCGCGACCTCGACCTGCCTGGGCGGGGAGATCCCGCAACTCATCCTGTCGCGGCAGGAGAAACGGGCCGAGGAGGTAGCGGCCGAGTACCGGGAGATCTTCGGCCCGGAGAATTTCTTCCTCGAGCTCCAGGACCAGGGGCTGCCGGAGGAGAAGGCGCTCAACCCGGTCCTGGTCTCGATGGGGCAACGCCTCGGAATCCCCCTCCTCGCGACGAACGACTGCCATTTCCTCACCCGGGAAGACCATTTCTCGCACGACGTCCTGATCTGCATCCAGACCGGGAAGACGGTCAAGGACCCCGACCGCATGAGGTTCACACAGGAACATTTCATCAAGTCCGCGGCCGAGATGCGCGACCTCTTCAAGGACCATCCCGAGGCGGTCGAGAACACCCTCCTGGTCGCCGGGAGGTGCAACCTCGAGATCCCGAAGGGGGGCAACCTGCTGCCCCATTTCCAGGTCCCGGTGGGACAGACGATTGAGCAGTATTTCCGGGATGTTACGATGCAGGGCTTCGAGGAGAGGATGAACTCCTTGCGGGGCCATCGGAAGCAGGGGACACCCGGCCGGAGCGACGAGGAGTACCGCCAGCGTCTCGAGAGCGAGATCGAGATGGTCATCCGGATGGGCTTTCCGGGCTATTTCCTCATCGTCTGGGATTTCATCAAGTACGCGCGCGACCGCGGCATCCCGGTGGGACCGGGGCGGGGATCGGCCGCCGGATCCCTGGTGGCGTACTGCCTGCGGATCACCGACGTCGATCCGCTGGAGTACGGCCTGCTCTTCGAGCGCTTCCTGAACCCCGAGCGGATCACCATGCCCGACATCGACATCGATTTCTGCATCCGGGGGCGGGGAGAGGTGATCGAGTACGTGCGTGAGAAATACGGGCGCGACAACGTGGCCCAGATCATCACCTTCGCCACCATGGGAGCGAAGGCGGTCGTGCGCGACGCCGGCCGCGGGCTCGACATCTCCTATGGCGAGTGCGACCGGATCGCCAAGATGATCCCGACCGAGCTGGAGATGACGATCGACAAGGCGATCGGCTTGGTCCCGGCGCTCAAGCAGCTCTACGAGAAGGACGACCGGGTCCGCCAGCTGCTGGACGTCTCGAAGCGGCTGGAAGGGCTGACCCGGCACGCCTCGGTACATGCGGCGGGGGTGGTCATCTCGCCCCGCCCGATCGTCGAGTACTCGCCGCTCGGCAGGACCCGGGACGGCGAGATCGTCACGCAGTACGCCATGGAGGAGATCGGGTCGATTGGCCTGCTCAAGATGGACTTCCTCGGCCTGAAGACGCTGACCCTGATACATGACTGCGTCGGGCGGCTGAAAATGGAGCTGGGGGCCGAGGTGGACATCGAGGGGCTGCCGCTCGACGACCCGGAGACCTACACCCTGTTCTCCGCCGCCCGCACCGCCGGGGTGTTCCAGTTCGAGTCCTCGGGCATGCAGGACATCCTGCGCAAGCTGAAGCCGGATCGGTTCGACGACCTGGTCGCGCTGAACGCCCTGTTCCGGCCCGGTCCGATCGGCTCGGGCATGATCGACGACTACATTGCCCGCCGTCACGGCCGCAAGTCAATCGAGTACATCGTGCCTCAGCTCGAGGAGACCCTGGGGGTGACCTACGGCGTCATCGTCTACCAGGAGCAGGTCATGCAGATCGCCTCGCGGCTGGCCGGGTTCACGCTCGGGGAGGCCGATCTGCTGCGCCGTGCCATGGGCAAGAAGAAAAAGGAGGTCATGGCCGCCCAGCGCGACAAGTTCATCAAGGGCTGCCGGCAGCGCGGGATTACCGACAAGGACGCGCGCACGATCTTCGACCTGATGGAGTATTTCGCCGGGTATGGGTTCAACAAGGCCCACAGCACGGCCTACGCCCTCGTCGCCTACCGCACCGGCTGGCTGAAGGCCCACCACCCGCGCCATTTCATGGCGTCCCTGCTCACGGCCGAGAAGGAGAACACCGACAACGTCGTGAAGTACATCGGGGAGTGCCGCGCGATGGGGATCCCGGTCCTGCCGCCCGACATCAACCGATCCGAGATGGACTTCACGGTCGAGCCCGCGGGGATCCGTTTCGGGTTGTCGGCCGTCAGGAACGTGGGCGAGAGCTCGGTCAAGGGCATGCTGGAGGCGCGGGGAAGGATCGGGCGGCTCGGCTCGCTGGCGGCGATCTGTCGCGAGGTCGATCCGAAGCTGGTCAACAAGCGTGTCCTCGATTCGCTGGTCAAGGCCGGTGCGCTGGACGACCTGGGCGCCAACAGGGCCACGATGTGCGCCGCCATCGACGCCGCGATCGAGGACGGGCAGAAGGCCCGCCGCGACCGGGAGAGCGGGCAGACGGGGCTGTTCGGGCCGCCCGGCGATCGCCCGGCCCTGCCACCGCCGCGGCCCCTGCCGGATTGGACGGCGAAAGAGCGGCTGGCGCGCGAGAAGGAGACTCTCGGTTTTTACGTGACGGGACATCCCTTCGAGGAATACGCCGATCGGGTCCGGGGCCTGGTCACTTATTCCACGGCCGGCCTCAAGGACATGAAGCAGCCGGGCCCGGCGACCCTGGCCGGGATCGTCGCCGGGGTGAAACGTCGCCGCACGCGCAAGGGAGACCCGATGGCGGTGTTTCACCTCGAAGATTTGGAGGGGAGTGTCGAGGCGGTGGCCTTCCCGGACACCTTCGCGCGGCACAAGAGCCTCCTGGAGGACGACGTGGCGGTTCTGGTCACGGGGACCGTCGAGATCGCGGAGGACCAGAGGAAGCTGATCGTCGACTCCCTGATGCCCCTGGAGGACGCCGAGCAGGCGAGGGCCAAGGAGGTGGTCCTGTCGCTCAGCGCTCCCGGGCTGGACCCGCGCACCGTGGAGCGCGTCCGGGACCTGCTGCGCGAGCGGCCGGGGCCCTGCCCGGTCTACCTGGAAGTGACGCAACCGCATGCGTTCCGCGCCATCGTCCGGGCCGGCCATGAGCTCAGGATTGCACCCAGCCGGGACCTCACCCTCGCCCTGGAGGGGATCCTGGGGAAGGGCGCCGTAAGATTCCGTTGACAATCACACCGAAACTCCTTTAATCTCGATCATTTGAGCCGAGTCGCGCGGAACGGGGGCGGCTGGCGCAGTATTCAGGAGGTGAGTCTCAATGCCGAACGGGAAGCATCTCTTTACCTCGGAATCGGTGACCGAGGGTCATCCGGACAAGATCGCGGATCAGGTCTCGGACGCCGTCCTGGACGCCGTGCTCAAGGACGACGCGCAGTCGCGCGTCGCGATCGAGACCCTGGTCACCACCGGGATCGTGTTCGTGGCCGGCGAGATGACCACCAAGACCTACGTCGAGATCCCGACCCTCG
>JANMQK010000350.1:0-1585 GCA_031370485.1 Acidobacteriota bacterium
CGCCCCGCACGACCTGAGCCGCCTCGGCGGCGCCCAGAGACGCGAGCATCATCGCGGCGCGCGACGCCGCGTACAGCACCACGGCCATGACGAGCGCCGCCGCGACGCGCCAGGCCCACCGGGTCCCCGGCCCCGGGCGCCGTGGGGCCGTGACCCTGAAGGCGGCGCGGCGCGCCAAACCAATCCCGATCCTCTCCCACGCGGGGCCTGTGACCCTGCGCCCGATCCAGGTGAGACCCGCGAGCGGCGCAGCGCGTCCAGCACCAGGGACCGCCTCGGTTCCTCTCCCTTCACCTGCTCGAACCTGAACCGCTCGGCCCAGACGAGAAGCGGCCGCCAGACGACGAGATCGAGCGCCACGATGAGGCCCACCATCGTCAGGAGGCCCCACAGGATCGCGGGCAGGTCCCCCTCGGAGGCGGCGGTCTGGAGATAGGAGCCGAGGCCGGGAAGCCGGAAGTCGCGATGGCCCAGGACGAACATCTCGCACGCCATCAGGAAAAACCAGCCGCCGGCGACCGACATCATCGAATTCCAGATGAGACCTATCGTGCCGAAGGGAAGATCGACCTTCGTGAAGCGCTGCAGCCAGGTGAAGCGGAACACCCCTGCCGCCTCGCGCAGCTCGGAGGGGATTCCCTTGAGGGACGCGTAGAAGCTGAACGCCATGTTCCAAGCCTGGCCGGTGAAGATCAATAAGATACAGCCCAGCTCCAGCCCGAGCTGGCGGTGCGGGAAGAGGGCGACCATCGCGAGCATGACGCCGGGGAGAAAGCTCAGCACCGGGATCGACTGCAGGAGATCAAGGACCGGGATGAGCACACGCTCGGCGGCGGGATTGCGAGCCGCAGCGTAGCCGTAGGCCAGGGCGAATGCCAGGCTCAGGCCGTAGGCCAGCGCGATGCGCAGGAGCGACCAGGCCGCGTAGGCCGGGAGGGCTTTGGGGTCGCGGGTGATGTCGGCCGCCGGAAGGACGGGGGCCAGCCAGGTCCGGGCGACGACACTGATGCCATACAGCAGGGCCAAGCCGGCCGCGAACACGAGGAGGTCGATTGTATACAAGCCGCGGCGGCCGAGTACGAGCGGCGCGGCCAGCCTTGAACCGGTCATCGGTCGTCCAGGCGCCGGCACGGCGCGACTCAGCTTTCGGTGAGGATCAGACGGCCCGTCTGGGCGTCATAGTCGAAGATCTCGGAGTAGCGTCCCCAGTTGATCGCCGTCTCCATCTGCTTGCGCACATCGTCGGCCGTGAAATGCTCTTCGAGGATGTCACGGAAGAACTCGTCCGGCAGCGTCCTGTCCGCCTTGGTTCGCAGGGCGTGCTCCATCTGCTTCAACAGCGTGACGTGCGCCAGCGCCGCCTCCCGGAAAAGCGCCTTGCGCTGCTGGATGTCGGCCCCGGCGAACGCCCGCCCTTCCGTCGTGATCTCGGCGTCCCCTTCGTGGATCCGTATGAACCCGAGGAGGGCGGCCCCCTCGACGAGCGGCAACAAATCGTCCACCTCCATCACCAGCGCGGCGGCGAGCTTGTAGAGATCCTCCCGCCCCTCGCGGTCCGCGAGGATCTCCACGATGCCCAGGATCC
>JANMQK010000395.1:0-1654 GCA_031370485.1 Acidobacteriota bacterium
CGGGCGTGGAAGAAGCCGCCATCTATGCCGCGGTCAACGCCACGGCGGCCAAGACGGATGGCGTCGACGCGGACGTCGTCAGCTACACCGTAAGTACTCGCCGGTCCCCGTCTGGTCTTGAGGTACCCGCCTGAGTCATCGTTGCGCCGCCGATCAGGAAGGAGGCGCAGACGATGGACGCTGAAGCTCGACAGTTCCGCCGGGATGCCGCACGTCATCTGGGAGACCGCACCGGGACCGCGATCCGGTACACGCCGGCGCTGCGCCGGCGCGCGGTCGTGATTGCACGGAAGCGCCGGGACGACGGGATGGCCATTGCCGCCATCGCCTGCGAGCTGGGTGTGCGCCCCCAGGCGCTGCGACTCTGGCTCCAGACTCCGGCCCGACCGCGGCTGCGGCGCGTTGCGGTCGCGACGGCGCCGGTGGCCGCCGTCGACCGCCCCGTCCTGATCACGCCCCAGGGGTTGCGGGTGGAGGGCCTGGACACCGTCGGCCTGGTCGCGCTGCTGCGCGCTCTCGGGTGATCGGCAGCACCCGTCAGGTCGCCGTCTACGCCTTCGGCGGCCCCGTCGATTTGCGCAAGGGGTTCGATGGCCTGAGCGCTCTCGTCAGCCAGGGTCTCCGGCGCGATCCACTCTCGGGCGATTTGTTTGTCTTCGTCAACCGCACGCGCAAGAGGGCCAAGGTGCTTCTGTGGGACGGCACCGGGCTGTGCATCTACGCCAAGCGGCTGGAACAGGGACGCTTCGCCTGTTTGTGGCGCGACGAGCGGCAGGCGACGCTGCGACTCACGCTCAGCGAGCTGCAGCTGTTCCTCGAAGGCAGCGCGCTCGTGGGCCGGGTGGCGTTGAGCCCGCCGATTTTTGATGTTCTCGCGCAGAAAACTCTTGACCTCGAGATCCCTCCATGATCTACTGCGTGTGTGATGCAGATCGAACGGATCAGCAACCTCGACACGCTGCGGCAAGTGGCGGTGCTGCTCGATCGCGAGAACCGGCGCCTGCACGAACGGCTGCAGAAGCTGGCCGCCGAGATCGATCACCTGAAGGGCCGGAACACCACCACACTCCAACGCGAGCTCGAGGCGCTCAAGGAACTGCTCGCCCAGCGCGAGCGGGTGATCTTCGCGGAGACGTCGGAGAAGCGGCCGCATTCTGGTGAGGCCCCCGCCTCGGGCCCAGCCTCGCGACGCGGCCACGGGCCCCGGGTGCAGCCGTCTCTCCCCATCCTCGAGGTGATCCACGAGCTCGACGAGGCCGACCAGGTCTGCCCGCAATGCGGCGGCCAGCTTGTCGAGATGGCCGGCCAGACCGAGGACTCGGAAGAGATCACCGTCGTCGAGCGCCGCTTCGCGATCCTGAAGCACCAGCGCAAGAAATACCGCTGCGCCTGCAACGGGTGTGTGGACACCGCCCCGGGACCTCTGAAGCTGCAGCCCGGCTCGCGCTACTCGACGGCGTTCGCAGTCGAGGTGGCCGTCTCGAAGTACCTCGACCATCTTCCCCTGGAGCGCCAGGCGCGGATCATGCGGCGCGAGGGGCTGGTCATCGACTCGCAGACGCTCTGGGACCAGCTCGACGTCCTGGCGATGGTGCTGCAGCCCACCTACGAGGCGCTCGGCCGGCATGTGCTCGAGGCCGACGTGGTCGGGGCG
>JANMQK010000003.1:0-1698 GCA_031370485.1 Acidobacteriota bacterium
CGATGAAGCCGGGCTTGCGCGTGTGGAGCCGCGCCAGCTTGAGCGCGCCCTCGACCGCCTCGTCGCCGCTGTTGCAGAAAAAGGTCCGCTTAAGGTACCCGGGAGCGATCTCCGCCAGCCGGCGGGCGGCCTCCGCCGTGATCGGGTTGACCAGGTACTGGCTGTGGAGCGGCATCCGGTCGATCTGCGACTTGACGGCCCGGACCACCTCGGGATGCCGGTGCCCGAGCGCGAAGATGCCGTACCCGCCGAGGAGATCGACGTACTCCTCCCCGTGGATGTTCCTGATGAGCGCGCCCTCGCCACTCCATTCGACGAGACCGCGGTCCCGGTCGCGGTCCTTCAAATCGGGGAAGCGGCGCAGGTAGGTGTTCCAGCTGTCGATCGCCACCCTCCCGAGCGCGTCCAGCTCGTCGCGCGTCAGGTCGCGGTGGATAGGAAGCTTCACGCCATGCTCCTGAGCGTGTCCTCCAGGCGGCTCAGGACTTCGTCGATCTCCCTCCGCGTGACGAAGAGGGCCGGCTCGATGCGCAGCGTCCTGGCGTTCAGCAGGGTCCCGGCGACGAGGACGCCGCGCCGGAAAAGCCCCGCGGCCACGGTGTAGCCGGTCCCGGTGTCGGCGAACTCGATGCCGATGAGCAGCCCCTTCCCGCGCACCTCGACCACGATCTCGGGGAACCGGGCCTGGATCTCGCGCAGCGCCTGCAGGAAATAGGCGCCGGACACGGCCGCCTGGGCCGGCAGGTCCTCGGAGAGCGTGACGTTGATGGCGGCGATGCCCGCGGCGCAGGCGAGCGGATTGCCGCCGAAGGTCGATGAGTGCAGGAACGGGTTTTTCTCCAGGACCTTCCAGATCTCGGGGGTCGAGATGAAGGCCGACAGCGGCATCACCCCTCCACCGAGCGACTTCCCGAGGCACATGATGTCCGGGACGACGTCCCAGTGGTTTACGCCGAACAGCCGGCCGGTCCGCCCGAGACCGGTCTGGACCTCGTCGGCGATCAGCAGGACGTCGTACTCGTCGCAGATCTCCCTCAGGCGGGGCCAGTAGTCGTCGGGGGGAACGATCGCCCCCGCCTCTCCCTGGATCGGCTCGGCCACGACCGCGGCGATATCCAGCCCGACGTCGCGCGCCTTCTTGAGCTGCCACTCCACCTCGTCGGCGTCGCCGAACTCGACGAAATAGACGTCCTGGAGCAGCGGCTCGAAGGCGATCCGGTACTCGGCCTTTCCCATCAGCGACAGCGACCCGTACGACTTGCCATGGAACCCGCGCAGCGTCGAGATGAACCCCGATTTCTCCGTGTAGAGGCGCGCCAGCTTCATCGCCCCTTCCACGGCATCGGTGCCGTTGCTGATGAAGAAGCACTTCTGGAGATTCCCGGGGGCGATCTCCCCCAGCAGCTCGGCCAGAGCGCCGCGCAGCGGGTCCAGGAGCTCCTGGCTGCTCAGGGGCATGTGGTCGAGCTGGTTCCGGACCGCTTGGACGATCTTGGGATGCCTGATGCCGGCGCTGTAAATCCCGAAGCCGCCGAGGCAGTCGATGTAGGACCTTCCCATGATGTCCTGGATCGAGGTGCCCTGCCCGGTCCATTCGATCGAGGCGAACTGCTCCGCCTCGGCCACGGACTTGCGGTAGGCCAGAAAACCGCTGTTGAAGTAGGTGTCGAACGATCGGACGGTGTCCTTGACGACGCG
>JANMQK010000021.1:0-1742 GCA_031370485.1 Acidobacteriota bacterium
CGCCCCCGCCCGGGCATCAACTTTCTCGCGCCGACCCTTCAATCACAGGACGCAGCGGCAGTCGCATTGCCAGTTATTCTTGCCACCGGCGGCGTATTTCGTGCAGGTGCCGCAATGGCCGCTGAACGCACACGCCGCGCCCGGAGTGACGCAGACATCGTCGATGCCTATGATGCAGTTGTGCGTCCTCCCAAAGAAGTCATCAGCCTGATCACCTGCAACGGCTGTTCTCGTGGCGCAGTCTATGTCGGCCTTCGGCGGATCGCACTTCCCGAGCAGGTACGTCGTGCCTGCGAACAGTGGGAAGGAAGGCGGCAGGACGCCGCTGACCCCCACGAGATGGTTGAGGCTGAAACCGCCGGGGGCGAAAGCGACGAAGCCGTCCGGGACCGGCGCCGCGACGTCGCTGGGGGAGGAGAAGATGCCGCCGGTCAGGCGCACAGAGAAGTGCCCGCTGAGGACGCGGTTCGTGTTCAGATCGATCGTCAAGGTCGTAGGATCCGTCGGGTTCTCCTCGTAGTTGAAGGGGCCGAGCTCTGGCGAGGATAGTGTCCCGGTGAAGTCGGTCACCTGGAAACTGGCTTGCGATGGGCTGCCGGTGGCCGACATGAGGCCGGTCGTGGTGCCTCCCACCGAGTGGACGATGGTGCTCCCCGATCCGATGTTGACCAGGGTCCCCCCGTCGGTGACCTGGATCTGGTAAGGAGCCGGGACGAGGAGAACCGCGCGGCCAAAGACGCTCGTGATCGGCGCGAGGTCCGCCCAGTCGATCTGTCCATCGCCGTTGAGATCGCCGTCGGCATCGGCAGGATCGCGCCCGAACTGCTGGACGACCCCTGCGATGTCGACCAGATCCACGAGCCCGCTGCCGTCCAGATCGGGGTTGCGACTCGTCACCGGGTTGACGACGAGACCCGCGTCGGCCCCGAAGATGCCCTGAGGCTTGCGAGGAACGACCGCGAAGTTGATCGTGACGTTGGTGCCGCCGGTGACTGGGGCGGAGATTCTGGCCGTGCGTGTGTCCGGCGCCACCGCCCGGACATCGTAGACACCCTGCCCCAGACCCGTGAAGGCATAGTAGCCGGCGCCGTCCGTAGTCGTACTTCCTACGGCGAACCCGCCCCGGTAGAGATCGACTTCGAGACCCGACAGCGAGGTCAACGCTACGGAGACTCCGTGGGGGTCTGTCACATCGCCCACGATTCTCCCGTTGATCGATCCGGGCGGCTGGGGCGGCGTTACGCAGGGCGATGGATTCGGACGGTTGCTGCCGTTCGACGCCTGGCCGAGCGAGCCTTCGCCGCACCCGTCGACCCCGTCGATCACGTAGTAGAACGCGCTGCCGGTCGCCGGCGCGGCGGTGTCGGTGGAAATGCGCTCACCGTTGCCCGACGCATCACCGCGCTCGAAACAGGCGTGGTCGTATGCTCCTCCGCCCCGGCTGCCCATCGTCCCGGGGGGGACCGTGCCGCGGTAGGTGTTGTAGTGGTTGCCGGCGGAGATCGCGGACCACGTCAGGGTCGTCCGGCTGGTCACGCGGTCGTGCACCGCCCCGACCGTGTTGCCGACCGGCCCCGGGATCGGAGCGCCTGGGTCGAACGAGGCGCAGTCGCAGGAATCCCCGGTGTTGTCCGTGTCGGTGTCGGTCTGGTCGGGATTGAAGGCGGTTGGGCAATTGTCATGAATGTCGCAGAGACCGTCGCCGTCGGTGTCGGGCAGAGGCGTGTTCACGCAGGCGTTCA
>JANMQK010000056.1:0-16392 GCA_031370485.1 Acidobacteriota bacterium
CCTTCGAATTCCGCCGGAAGGCGGACCGGGTCGGCAAGCCGGTGGACCGCAAGGAGTGGACCATGACGCCGCCCACGGTCAACGCCTACTACAACCCCCTCTTCAACGAGATGGTCTTCCCGGCCGGCATCATGCAGCGACCTTTCTTCAACCGGGAATTCCCCGCGGCGATGAACTTCGGCGGGGTGGGGATGGGGATGGGGCACGAGCTGACTCACGGCTTCGACGACCAGGGACGCAAGTTCGACGGCACAGGAAGCCTGCGCGAATGGTGGGAGCCCTCCGTGATTTCCCGGTTCGAAGAGAGGGCGAAATGCGTCGAGAACCTCTACGCTTCCTACGAGGTACAGCCCGGGCTGAAGGTCAACGGCAAGCTGACCCTGGGGGAGAACATCGCCGACCTGGGGGGCGTCAAGCAGTCCTTCGGGGCCTACAAGGCCTGGGCCGTGCAGCACCCCGATTCGAAGGCGGCGGTCGAAGGGCTGACGAACGACCAGCTCTTCTTCGTGGGCTACGCTCAGACCTGGTGCACCCTCGCGACGCCGGAAATCGAGCGCCTGCTCGTGACCGTCGATCCGCACTCTCCGCCGCGCTTCCGCGTGCGGGGCCCGCTCTCCAATTTCCCGGCGTTCTCGGAGGCGTTTTCCTGCCAGCCGGGAACTCCGATGAATCCGGACAGGAAGTGCGAGGTCTGGTAGGGAAGACTCCGGCGCGGAGCTGGGCGGGAAAAGAATAGGGCGGCGCGCGCCTGGGGGGGGATGAGGCGCGCGCCGCCCGGCCCTCAGACCATCAGCCTCCGATGGCCAGGAGGACGTCCTTGCCCCGGAACACCTCGGGGTCGAGGATTGTCACCTTGGCACTGCGCTGATCCTCGGCCGTCTCGATCGTGTAGTCACGGCCTTCCTGGAAGATCCGCGGCAGCAGCTTCACCTGCTTGATCTTCTCCAGCCCGAACTCGCCGGGGGTCAGGACGATCGCGGTCCGCTGGCGCAGATCGAGGGCCTCGTCGAAGTGCACTCCCTTCACGTCGCGGAAGCGCTTCAGGGCCGACGTGATCACCCCCTGGTCCTTGAGCTCCCGCGTGTTCGCGGCGTGGTAGAAAAGGCTGTTCTGGCGGAAGGAGATGTCGCGTGACAGCCGGTCGACGACCGACTCGAGCTCGGCCTTGTTCTGCCGCAGCATCATGACATCGCTCTGCAGGCTGTTGCGGGTGGACTCGAGGCTCGCGTTGCTCGCCTCGAGCGCCGCCTTCGTGCCCTGCAGGACGTCCACCTGGGTCTGCGCCGCGTCCCGCTCCGTGACCAGCTTGCGCTGCAGGGCCCGCCGGACCGCGAGAGGGGTCTGCCCGGCTTCCCCCTGCGTCACGTAGGTCCGGAACGAATCGCGCTGCGGGTCGTAGAAGAACCACACCTTGTTGCCGGTGAGGAGCTCGTCCGTCTGATCCGCCTGGGCCAGGAGGGTCTTGGCCTTCGCCGGGTCCAGCTTGGCCTCGTCGGTCAGGTAGGCATAGGCCAGCTTGTAATGGGTGTCGCCCTTCTTGGCCACCGCGAACTGGTCGGGGAGACTCTGCTCGAGGTGCATGACCTTTTCCTGGAGAGAGCGGATCGAGTCGCGGTCGGCGATGATCTTCTGCAGCAGGGCCTTGTAGGAGACGTCCTTCTCCTGCTCGACGAGGGTGTTCAGGATGTCCCGCTGCTCGGGGCTCAGCTCCTCGCTGAAAATCTCGCTGAACTGGATGGTCCTGTCGCCAGGCTTCCGCGACGTGTTGTAGGCGTCGATGCGTTTCATCATTTCATCGGTCGCCTGGTCGATCTGGGCCCTGTCCTCCTTGAGCTGCGAGAGGAGCTGGTCGGAGGACGATGCCGCGGGTGCCGTCGAGCTGTCTCCGGTTCCGCCTGTCCGGGCGCAACCGAGCGCTCCGAAAGTCACGAGCGACGCGAGGATCACCCCGGCCGCCCATACTCTTACTGCCGGCCGGGACGAGAGCGCGGCCGGAACGAGACTGCTGCCTGGTGTACCGTTCATGTGGCCTCCCTGTTAGTGTGTGATGTTCGGCGAGGATCCTAGCCCAGAACCGGACACAGGCCCACCCGGGAAGCGGCAATGGCCGCCGCATCCGGCCCGCAGGCCCTGTCGCCCGCGGGGGACGCTATAATGCGAAGGTGTCCAATAGCCCCGGCCTGTTGACCCTTTTCCGATCCACCCTGGCCGCTGGTCTGCTCGCCCTCTGTCTCGCCTCCTGCAGCGGGCACGACCCCATCGCCGGCCGGGCCGGGCCGGGACAGGGCCGCCTGGTGGTCATCGGGGTCGACGGCGCCGACTGGCAGGTGATCGACCCCCTCGTCCGGCAGGGGAGGATGCCTGCATTCCGGCGGCTCGTCGCGGAGGGAGCCTCCGGTGAGCTGCGCTCGATGGAGCCCTCGGCATCGCCGGCGCTATGGACAACCGTGGCCACCGGGGTCCCGCCGGAGCGGCACGGGATCCATGGCTTCGTGGTGGAGCCAGGGGAAGGGGGGGGCGCGAGCGGGCACTGGGACGCCGGAGAAAGCGCTCCGGCGCGGTCGCGGGATGTGCGGCCCGTGACCAGCACCATGCGCAGGGCTCCCGCCTTCTGGAACATCCTGCCCCGGACGGGACGGAAGGTGGGGGTGGTTGGCTGGCTTGTCACCTGGCCCGCCGAGCGGGTCGACGGATTCATGGTGTCGTCCTACCTTCCATACGTCTACAACTGGTCGACCGGGAGGCCCCTGAAGGGGACGATCGTGTCGGGCATCCCGCACCAGACCTGGCCGGAGGCCCTGATCGATACGCTGGATCCGCTCAAGGTCAAGCCTGCCGATCTGGACACCGCGACGGTGGGACGATTCTACGATCCCTCGCGCGTTTCCGATCTGTCGCCGTCGGACAAGGAATGCGTGGAAGGGTTTCTCTGGAGCCTGGCCTGCGACGAAACCTACCGACGGATCGGCCTGAAGCTGTTCGACACCGAGCCGGTGAATCTCTTCGCGGTCTATTTCGGAGGTGTCGACGTCGTGTCGCACCGCTTCTGGAAGTTCGCCCACCCCGTGGCGCTCGACTACAAGGTGGGCCCCGGGGAGGCGGCTATCCTCGGAAAGGTCATCGACGAGTACTACGTCTACATCGACGGCGTCATCGCCGAGTACATGGCGCGTCTCGGTAGCGAGGACACCCTCGTCGTCCTGTCGGACCATGGATTCAAGCCGGTCCTTTTCCCGCGTCGCCCCTCGACCTCGGGACATCACCGTATGGAAGGGATCCTGGCGATCTGGGGGAAGGGGGCCAGGCGGGGCGCCCGCATCGAGGAGGCGGGCCTCCTCGACATCCTGCCGACCCTCATGTACCTGCTCGATGCGCCGATCGCCCGCGATCTCCCCGGGCACATCCTGAACCAGGGGCTCGACCCGGCCCTCGTCGCAAGCCGCGGACCGCAGCTCGTGGAGAGCTACGGCCCGTCCCCCCCCCCGGCGGACCCCGAGGCGTCGGAAGTGGATCCCAACGTCCTGGAAAGATTGAGGTCGCTCGGCTACATCAACTGAGCGCTCTTGTCCCTCAGGGCGCGCCGAACCTCCAGCCGACCCCGAAGGCAAACTGCGAGTTCACGAAATTCTCGTTGTCGGCGTAGACGTCTCCGCTCCCCTCGAAGAAATTCTTGCGGTACTCGAACCGGGCGTAGAAAGCCCGTCCCATGAAGAACCGGATCCCTGCTCCGAGACCCAGGGCCCCGTTGGTCTCGCTGCCGAGGAAATCATCTTTCGTGTGCACGAAGCCTACGCCGGCCGTGAGGTAGGGGACCACGTCCTTCTTCGTGAAGTTGTAGACGTAGGCCACCTGGAAATCGGTCACGTCGACGTTGATCGAGGGATCGATGCTGTCATTTGTAGAGACACTGTTGAGCAGAAACTCGATCTCGTGGTGCGGCGTGTAGAGGTATCCGAATCGGACTCCGACGCCAAGCTCGTCGTCCAAGAGCGCCTTGTCCTGGAATTGGTTGAATGTCAGGTAGGGACTGAACTCGTACCCGTGCTGGTAAGGCTGGCGGGAAGGCCTGCTGTACTGGGCAAGAACGGGCGACGCGAGAGAGACGGACAACAAAAGACCCAGAGTCGCGGCAAGCAGAACACGTTTCATCGATCCCTCCTAAAGTCCGGGTGCACGACTGCGACCGGGCATGCTAGCACGCGAGAGAGGCCCGAACCATGTACGGACGGTGCCAACAGCCGACGTTGCCCGGAGGCCGCGGGGCGCCAAGGCAAGCAGGGGGGCGGCAGGGGGTCGCGGGGCACGCGGTCGCGGCGCGTGCGCGTTGACCGGTTTTTGGAACGCGTGCTATAGTCACGCCCCTCCGTCGTGCATGTGGGGCGTTAGCTCAGCTGGGAGAGCGCGAGGCTGGCAGTCTCGAGGTCGGGGGTTCGATCCCCCCACGCTCCACCACCTACCTTCTTTCCCAGCCGAATGTGATGTTCCGGACGAATCTAGCGGGCGGGACGGGTCCCGGCGACGGCGCGCGGCTTGATCTTGTCGCCCTTTTTCGAGGTGGTCGCCCGGGTCCGCGCCCTGCGCGCCTCGCTGGGGATCGACTCGGGGCGCGCCAGGACGATCGAGCATAGCGCCGCGGCCAGGACCTCGGAGATCTCGCGCACCGGAATCAGTTTGAGCTGCTTGCGGATGTGGGCCGGGATGTCCACCAGGTCCTTCTCGTTCTTCTGGGGGATGAGGACCGACGTGATACCGGCCCGCCGGGCCGCCAGGATCTTCTCCTTGAGCCCGCCGACCGGCAGCACCTTGCCGCGCAGGGTGATCTCGCCGGTCATCGCCATGTCGTGCCGGATGGGACGCTGGGACATGAGCGACGCCAGCGCCACGGCGATGGTGATCCCGGCGGAGGGTCCATCCTTGGGGATGGCGCCCGCGGGGACGTGGATGTGGATGTCGACCTTCTCGAAGGCGGTCTCCTCGATGCCAAGGTCGGGCGCATGGGCCTTCACGTATGACAGCGCCGCCTGGGCCGACTCTCTCATGACATCGCCCAGCTGCCCCGTGATCGACAGCCCGCCGTTTCCCTTCATCCGCGTGGCCTCGATGAACAGGATCTCCCCGCCCGAGGAGGTCCACGCCAACCCCGTGGCCACACCCACCTCGTCGGTTCTCTCGGCCACTTCCGGGATATAGACGATGGGTCCCAGGAACTCCTGCAGGTCGGAAGGCGCCAGGGTGCGGGCCTTGGTCTTGCCCATGGCGATTTCCTTCGCGATCTTGCGGCAGATCGTGGCGATCTGCTGCTCGAGTTTCCGCAGGCCGGAGTCGGAGGTGTACCCATGGACGATCTCGGCGAGCGCCGCCTCGGTGATCGTGAGCATCGCCTTGGAAAGGCCGTGCGCCTCGATCTGGCGCGGCACGAGGTACCTCTGGGCGATCTCGAGCTTCTCCTCCTCGACGTAGCCGGTGAGATGCAGAATTTCCATCCGGTCGCGCAGCGGCTCGGGGATCGTGTCGAGCCGGTTGGCCGTCGTGACGAACATCACCTGGGCCAGGTCGAACGGGACGTCGAGGTAGAGGTCGGTGAAGGCGAAGTTCTGCTCGGGGTCGAGCACCTCGAGCAGGGCCGAGGCCGGGTCGCCCCGGAAATCGGAGCCGATCTTGTCCACCTCGTCGATCATGAACACCGGGTTCTTCGACCCGGACCGGCGGATGCTCTGGAGGATCTTCCCGGGCATCGCGCCGACGTAGGTACGCCGGTGGCCGCGGATCTCCGCCTCGTCCCGCATCCCGCCGACGCTCATGCGGACGAACTTCCGCCCCAGGGCCTCGGCAATCGACCGGCCGAGGGAGGTCTTGCCGGTCCCCGGCGGCCCGTAGAAGCACAGGATGGGGCTTTTCAGGTCCTTCTTGAGCTGGCGGACCGCCAGGAACTCGAGGATCCGGTCCTTCACCTTCTCCAGGTCATAGTGATCGCGGTCGAGGATCTTCGCCGCCTCGCGGACGTCCAGCCGATCCTCGGTGGCCACCGACCACGGAAGCGCCGCGAGCCAGTCGAGGTAGGTCGAGATGACGGTGTACTCGGCCGAGGCCGGGTTCACGGTCTCTAGCCGCCCCAGCTCCTTGTCGGCCTCCTTCCTGGCCTCCTCGGGGAGGTTGGCCTTCGCAATCTTCTCGCGCAGGTCCCGGACGACACCCGCGGTCTCGCTTTCGTCCCCCAGCTCCTTGCGGATGACCTTGAGCTGCTCGCGCAGGAAGAACTCCCTCTGGGCCTTGCGGATCTCGTCCTCGGTCTGCTCCTTGATCTCCTGGCCCGCCTTGGCGAGGCCGATCAGCTTCTCGATCAGCCGGATCGCCACCTTCAGGCGATCCAGGGGGTTGATGGTCGTCAGGATTTCCTTCTTGTCGTCCAGCTCGAAGGAGAGGTGGTTCGCCACCTGGTCGGCCAGGTTCCCCGGGCCGGTCAGGTTGTTCTTGATGAGGTTCAGGATCTCGCCGGGCACGCGCGGGTCAAGCTGGATCAGATTTTCCAGCAGGTGGAGCGCCTTGCCCATGAGCAGGTTGGCTTCCATCGACTCGTCTTCCGTCTCGTCGATGCAGGCGACCCGGGCCAGGAGGTAAGGCTCGCTCTGCTGGTAGGCGGCGATTTTGAAGCGCTTCAGGCCGAGGAGGATGATCTGGATGGTGTTGCCGGAGACGTTCAGCTTGTTCACGAGGCGCGCGGCGACGCCAATCGAGGAGAGCTCCTCGGCGGGCGGCACCTCGATCGAGGAGCTCTTCTGCACCACGAGGCCGATGATCGACTCGGGCTCGATGTCGCGGATCAGGTTGAGGTTCTTCTTGCGGACCACCTGGAGGTTGACCACCATCTGCGGGAACACAACGGTGGACGCCAAGGGGATGATCGGCAGCTCGACGGGGATGTCGCAGGCGAGCATGTCGACCCGCGCCCGCGCGGCCGCCGCCGCCACCCTGTCGGTTGCCGCCTTGTCGAGGCCGGACTTCTCGGGCACCGTCTTCCTGGTGTGGCTCATGGCGTTTTCAACCCCGGGGCGAAAAAGCGGTAAGCGATGATCTTGTAAATCAGTTTCGCCGCCAGGAAATCGGGGGCGACATCCTCCCCCAGCGGCCGCAGTTCGTTCACGTCGAAACCGACCAGCTTCCGCCTCGAGCAGATCCCCCTGATGAAATCCAGGGTGTCGTACCAGCCGGGTCCGCCGGGCTCCGGGGTTCCCGTCGAGGGCATAATCCCCGGGTCGAAATAATCAACGTCAACCGTAAGGTATATCTCGTCGGTCAGGCGGTCAACCGCCTTCAGCGCCGCCCCGGGGCGGCGGATGAACTGCTCGGCGGAGACGACAGGGAGGCGCTTTTCCCGGACCCAGTCCCCCTCCTCCTTCGACATGCTCCGGATGCCGACCTGCAGCGTCGGGATCCGGCCCGCGAAATGGCTCATGACACAGGCGTGGTTGTACGGGGAGCCCTCGTAGCTCTTGCGGAGGTCGCCGTGGGCGTCCAGCTGCACGACCGAGAGCTTGGGGTATTTCTTCTCGTAGGCCCTTATCGCGCCGATCGAGACGCTGTGCTCCCCCCCGATGACGACCGGCATCTTGCCCATGGCAAGGAAGCGGCCGGTCGCCTCTTCGACCTTGCGGGCCATGACCTCGGGGAGATCGTCGTTCCCCGAGACCGGGGGGGCCGTGTGGATGCCGATGGTGCAGGGCTCGACCCCCAGTTCGTCGTCGTAGAGCTCCATGTGGCTGCTGGCTTCGAGGATCGCGTGCGGCCCCTGCGCCGTTCCCTTGCCGTAGGACGCCGTCCGGTCGTAGGGGACCGGCAGGATCACGACACGGGCCGTTTCGAGGGACGACTGGGCCAGGTCCAGGCCGCCGTAGCCCGGGGAATGGAGTTCGGTGGGCATCGGCGCCGGGCCCTCTAGGGGATCAGGACGGATGCGGCGACGACCGTGGTCCAGTGACCCCGCTTGTCGCCGACCGCCGACTGCGTGACGTTGATCGTCCGGTAGATCTCGCTGCTGATCTTCCAGATCTCCTTGCGCTCGTCGTACGAGGTCTCGGGGTTGAACTCGACCCCCGTGATCGTGGCGAGCATCTGGGCCGCCAGGTCCTCGGCGTAGTCGCCGGCCGTCTCCTCGGTCTGCCCGAAGGAGTGGTGCTCGCTGAGGTAGCCGTTCCGGCCCGGCTTGGTCGGGAGCGCTATGCCGATGGAGGCGGCGCACAGCCGGTGCGGCTCGTTGGTCTCCGCCTGGCTCATGACGCAGAAGACCACTTCCCCGACGCGCAGGTACTTGAGGCCCTGCGCCTTGGGGATGATCTTGCACCCGGGCGGGAAGATGCTGCTCACGCGGACGAGGTTGAAGTAGGCGATGCCGGCATCGCGCAGCGCCATCTCGAACGAGTTGAGCTTCTCACGGTGCCGGCCGACACCCTTGGTCAGGAAAATCTTCTTCGACACGAACATCCGGACCCTCCATGGCCCCGTCTGGTGCGGGTTGCGTTTGCTGGTCGCCTCTGGAGCGCGCAGTGTACAACAAACAGGATCCCGCGGATCAAGGGAAAACCGACCCCGGTGTCTTCGGGGAAGCGGGGGGGAACCCCGCGCCCCGGGTGGAAGCCCCGGTGCCCGGGTGGAAAGCCCCGCGCCTGGGGTGGAAAGCCCCTCATCGCGCCCCTATATTCCGAAGGAGCGCCGCCGAGCGGGCGGTGACGACACCGGAGAGCAGCATGCCCAGGCGCGCGGACGCCCTTGAGCCGGTCGACAAGGAGAGACGGGGGCCATCAGGCACCTCGGGCGAGAGGGCCGATTCGCCTGACGCGATTGCGTCCGGCCGTGCGGGGGGGATTGCGGCAGCGGCCGAGGGATTGGCCCGGGCGTCGCGGCGGCGCTCCGACCTGCTGGTCGGCGACAGCCCGCCCATGGCACGCATCTTCGAACTGATCTCCGTCGTGGCGCGGACCGAGATCCCGGTGCTGATCCTGGGGGAGAGCGGCACCGGCAAGGAACTCGTGGCGCGCGCCATCCATTACACCGGCTCGCGGGCTGCCCGCCCGTTCCTGACGGTCAACTGCGGGGCCATCCCCGAAACGCTCATGGAGGACGAGCTGTTCGGCCACACGCGCGGAGCCTACACCGGGGCGCACGCCGACAAGAAGGGGGTTTTCGAGGAAGCCGAGGGGGGGACGCTGTTCCTCGACGAGATCGGCGATCTCTACTCATCCTGCCAGGTCAAAATGCTGCGCGTCCTGCAGGAGCAGGAGGTCCGGCGTCTGGGCGAGACACGCAGCCGGACCGTGAACGTGAGGATCATCGCCGCGACGAACCGCGACCTCAGGAAGGAAATGGAGGAGCGGCGCTTCCGGGAGGACCTCTTCCACCGGATCAGCGTCCTGCCGATCACGCTGCCGCCGCTGCGGGAGAGGCGCGAGGACGTGCCGCTTCTCATCGACCACTTCGTGCGCCGGTTCAACCACGAGCTCGGGCGCACCATACAGGGATTCAGCCCGCGCGCACTGGAGAGGCTGAAAGCCCACCCGTGGCCCGGAAACATCCGCGAGCTGGAGAACCGGGTGAAACAGGCGATGGTGATGGCCAAGGGGGACCTGATGGACACCGAGTCCCTCTCGATCTTCTCCGATCCCTCTTCAATGGGGGTGGAATTCCCCCCGTTTCGGAAAGCAAGGGCGGAGTTCGAGCGCAATTACGTGATCCAGTGCCTGCAGATGACCGGCGGCAAGGTCGCCGCGTCGGCCCGCCTGGCGGGGAAAGACCGCAAGGATTTCTACGACATGATGAAAAAACACAAGATCGACCCGGACGACTTTCGGACGTAGCCTTCCCGCGGCGAGGGGATTCCCCCGCGCAAGCCCCCAAAAGCCCCCACCCCCGCCGCATGGCGGCCGAGCCCCCCGCAGGGTGTTCGCCCCATAGGGAGATTCGCCGCGCAGGTGGATGGCGGCCAAGCATCAGGTTCCGCACCTGTGGTGGAAACCCCACTCCTCACCTGACAAGGACTGTCTCCCCGGCCCCTGCAACCGTAATCGTGATCGCTCCAAGTCATTCCCCTCAAACGACTAACGGGATCGGCCCGATTGCCGTGAGGTGGGGCACGCGCCTCGCAGTAAGGATGCCCCGGAGCGAGCGGCCATGGCATCGACGAGAGACGGAGCGAAGCGGGCGGCGGACGACGCCAAGAAATCCCTGCCCGAACGCCCCGACATTGCGCAGCGGGTGCTGAGCTATTTCCAGCAGAACGCCCGGGCGATGGACTCGGTCGAGGGGATCGCGCGCTTCTGGGTCCACGAGGACCGCGACGAGGTCGAACGGTGCCTGCTGGATCTCCACGCGTGTGGGCTCCTCTCGCGGCGGCTCATCGCCGGCACGGCGTTCTTCTCGCTTCCGGACCCCGCGGAGGCCCCGGTGCCCGAGCCGAGTGCCCCGCAGCCAAGCCTGGCTCCCGCCACGCCGCTCTGGGTCGCCGGCTCCGCCGCCGCAGCCGCGGGGCCGTCCCCGGCCGCCGCCTCCACGGGTGTGGCGCCGGCAGCGGCACGCCGGACTGGCTCGGCCCAACTGGGACGGATCCTCGTCGTGGACGACGACAACGCCGTACGGTCCTTCCTGGTCGAGGCGCTCACCGACTCGGGGCACAGCGTGGCGGCGGCGGCGGACGGCGAGCGGGCGATCGAGATGTCCCGCGGCCAGGAGTTCGACCTGGTGCTAACCGACGTCATGATGCCGGGAATCTCGGGCCTCGAGGTGCTGTCGGCGATCAAGCAGCAGAGTCCCGCGACCGAGGTCATCGTCGTGACCGCGCACGCCTCGCTCGAGACGGCGGTCAAGGCGCTGCGCTGCGGCGCCTACGACCTCATCACCAAGCCGCTGAACGACCTCGAGACCCTCGACCGGGTGGTCGCGCGGGCGCTGGAGAAGCGACGCCTGTCGGCCGACAACCGCCTGCTCGTCGAGAACCTCCAGGGCCGCAACCTCGAGCTGACGGAATCGGTGGCCCGCCTGGCGGCGGTCAACGAGGTCGGCAAGGCGACGGCGGGGCTGCTCGACACCGAGGACCTCTACGATTCGCTGGTTCGCCTGGTGGCGCAGCACCTGAAGGCCCGCCGCGTGTCGATTCTGATCTGCGAGCCGGACTCCGACACCATGCGGCTGGCGGCCTCCGTCGGGATCACCGACGAGGATGCCCTCAAGACCCGGATCCGCGTCGGGGAGGGGATCGCCGGGCGGGTGGCGCTGAGCCAGTCGCCGCTTTTGGTCGCCGACATCAACAAGAGCGACCTCAAGAACCTGAAAGGGGAAGGAAAGTACAGCACGCCGTCGTTCATGGCGACACCCCTGATGGTGGCCTACCCGATCCGCTACCGCAGAAGCCGCCTCGGCGTCATCAATGTGAGCGACAAACACTCGGGCGAGGCCTTCACCGAGCAGGACCTGGATTTCCTCGCGACGCTCGCCGGGCAGGTGGCGGTGGTCATCGAGAACGCCCGCCTCGTCCGTGAGATGGAAGGGGGTTACCTGGGGCTGCTGACGACGATCATCCGGGCCGCCGAGGACACGCGGCCGGAGACGCGCGGGCACTCCCCCAGGGTCACGCGGCTCGCGACGGCGGTGGCCCGGGCGATGGGGCTACCGGAGGCGCGTGTCGATCTGCTGACGCGCGCCGCGGCGCTGCACGAGGTGGGCTGGTTCGCCGAGCGGCCCGAGACCGGCGATGAGCCGGCGGGCCAGGTCTGGAGCCACGCGGTTGCCCTAGCCACGGAGCGGGCGCTGTCCTCGATCGGCTCCCTGCGGTCGGTGCGCGAGATCATCCTGCACTCGGCCGACCGGTTCGAGGACCCCGAGGCCCCGTTCGCTGCCGCCCGGCACGGCGTTCCTGTGGAATCGCGCATCCTGGCGGCTTGCGAGGAGTTCGTGCGGCTGACGCCGGGCGACGCGAGTGACGCGGAATGCGATCGCCGGGCGCTCGAGACGCTGCGCCGCGAGGCCGGCCGCCGGCTCGACCCCGAGGTCCTTGAAGCGCTCGGCCGCGTGGCCGGAAACGGGGAGGCTCGATGAGCGCTCCCCGTCACGCCGGGCTGTTGCGCCGTCTCGGCCTCCCGGTCGTCTGCGCCCTTCTGGTCCTGGCGGCGGGAAGTGGGTACGCCCGGGCGCAGTCGATCGTCCTCGACAGCACGAGCAGCGCCACGGGCCCGGCGGCGAACGTGAACACCCTCACCTGGTCGCACACCGTCGGCTCCGGAGCAAACCGCCTCCTGCTCGTCGGTGTCACGACGCGCGACGACAACGTCACCGTGAACGGCGTGTCCTACAGCGCCCAAGCCCTGACGCGCATCGGGTCCCGGGTGGACGCCGGCACCAATGTCCGGATGGAGATCTGGAAACTGCTCGCGCCGCCCGTGGGCATGGCCAACGTGGTCATCAACCTGTCCGCCGGCAAGAGGTTGATCGGCGGCGCCGTTTCTTTGTTCGGCGTGAACCAGACGACACCCCACGGGGCCTTCGCTGCCGCGGACGGCTCGAGCACCACACCCTCGGTGACGCTCACGAGCGCTGCCGGGGAGGTCGTCTTCGACACCGTGGCCAGCAAGGGGGACTCTCTCAGCCTCGCGTCGGGCCCCTCGCAGCGCGAGCAGTGGAGCTCGGGAACCGGCACGGGCGGCGGAGAGCTGCGCAGCGGCGGAAGCGTTGCGGACGGGGCGTCTTCGGTCACCATGTCCTGGACCCTCGGAGCCTCGAAGCAATGGGCGATCGGCGCCGTGTCGCTGAAACCGGCCCAGAACCTGATCATTTCCAAGACCGACGCCCCGGATCCGGTGATCGCCGGAAACAACATCACCTACACCCTCTCCTACTCGAACACGGGGACCAGCACGGCGACCGGAGTCGTCGTCACCGACAGGGTCCCGACCAACACGACATTCGTCAGCGCGACGGGCGGCGGAACGCTCGCGGGCAGCATCGTCACCTGGACGATCGGCTCGCTCGCGGCCGGGGCGTCCAGCTCGGTGCAGCTGGTGGTGCAGACGCGCAGCCCGCTGAACAACGGTTCGCTGATCACGAACGGCACGTTCAACATCGACAGCAACGAAACTACTCCCGTTGCGGGCGCCGCGATCACGACGACCATCAGCTCGGCTCCCATCCTGATCATTTCGAAGAGCGATGCTCCCGACCCGGTGCTCGCAGGCGCCAACATCACCTACACGATCTCCTACGCGAATACCGGCAACATGAACGCCTCGAGTGTCGTGATCACCGACACGGTCCCGGTCAACACCACCTTCGTCAGCGCAACGAACGGCGGGACGCTCGCGGGCGGGGTGGTCACCTGGACCTTGGGCACGGTGGTGGGCGGCACGTCGGGCTACGTCCAGATGGTCGTGCAGGTGGCGGGCGGGCTCCCCAACGGGACCGTCATTACAAACGCCACATACGGGATTACCAGTACGCAGACGGGGCCGGTCGCGGGGGCCGCGATCACGACCACGGTGAATCCGATGCCCCTTCTGACGGCGACCAAGATCGTCACCGACGACAACGGGGGATCGGCGCGGCCGAGCGAGGTGCTGACCTACACCATCACGATCACGAACGGCGGTGGCGCTCCCGCGACAAGTGTTGTCTTTTCCGATTTCGTCCCGGCGAACACAACCTATCTTCCCGGGACGTTGACGTCGGACGACCCCACGGACGTGATCATCGCCGGCAGTCCGCTTCAGGTCCAGGCGGGAACCCTCGCCGCCTTTGGGGGCGGGGACAACGACGTCGTGATCACGTTCAAGGTGCAGATCGATTCGGGCGCGGCGAACGGCCTGGTGCTGAGCAACCAGGCGACGGTGACCGCCGCGGGCGGCCTCAGCATCCAGTCGGACGACCCGGGCACGCCCGCGACGAACGATGCGACGAAGATCACGGTCGTCAACCCCCTGAACGTCAGCCTCACGAAGACACGCGACAAGGTCAACGCCAAGCCGGGCGAGACGATCACCTACACATTGAGTTATTCGAACACCGGGTCGGTCGCGGCCACAAACGTCACGCTGGCTGACTTCATCCCGTTCAACACCACCTTCGTAAGCGCCACGGGCGGTGGCACGCTGTCGGGCGGCGCCGTGACCTGGAGCATCGGCTCGATCCCGGCGGGGGGGGCGGGGTCACGGCAGTTCACAGTGACCGTCAACACCGGTCTTGCCATCGGGACGGTGATCAGCAACTCGGGGAGCATCTCGTTCGAGGACGATCTCGGCAACTCGCAGAACCCAAAGACCTCGAACACCGTGACGACCACGGTCATCCAGGGCGCCTGCGTCATCGTGGACCCCGATGCAGCGCATTTCGTGCCGGCCGGCGGCGGCAAAAAGACCACCTACGCCTTCACGGTCACCAATTGCGGCAACGGGACCGACCGCTTCGACCTGACCGACGTGAAGATCCGCAACAACTGGAAGGTCGAGCTGCTGACGGCGACTGGGACCATCATCGCCAAGGACAACCAGCCGGCCGACGGGATATGGGACAGCGTCACGGCGGCATTCGACACGGATGCCGACGGTCTGCCGGACACGGGCAACATCGCGGCCGGCGTCACCGTCACCTACAAGCTGCGGATCACGAACCCGGGGAATACCGTGGACAAGGTGGACATCACCCGGATCGTGGCCACTTCGAACCTCGACCCTGCCGTCTCGGACTACGCGGAGATGACGACGACGGCGCAGAACAACGCCGCGAGCATCGACGTGAGCAAGATCGGCACGCCGGACCCCGTCGCCGCCGGCGGCAACATCACCTACACGATCACCATAACGAACGACGGCACGGTCAAGCTCAACAACGTGGTCGCCTCCGACGTCATCCCAACCAATACGACGTTCTTCTCTGCCACCAGCCCCTATACGCTCTCGGGGAACAAGGTCACCTGGAACCTGGGAACCATGAACGTCGGCGTCACGCTGACACGAACCCTTGTCGTCAAGGTCGGGAACGGCGTTCCCAACGGGACCGCCATCTTCAACACCGTCGGGGTCTCCAGCACCGAGACCGGCGGTCCGGGCACTCCTATAGAAGATACCGAGGTCACGACGGTCCAGTCCCCCGTGTCCTTCGCCACCAGCAGCAAGTCGGTCAACTTCGCAGTGGCCTCCCCCGGATCGACCCTCACCTACACCATCAGTGTTGTGAACTCCGGCGTCAGCAGCGCCACGGGTGTCGTGGTCATGGACACCGTCCCGGACAATACGACCTACGTTCCGGGCTCGATCACCGGCGCCGGGGCGGACGACCTGAACGACCCGGATCTCGTCTGGAACGTCGGAAACGTGGCGGCCGGCGCGACGGTCAACCTGACCTACCAGGCCAGGGTGGTCCGCCCGGTCCCGGCCGGGACCACGGCGATCACCAACACGGCGGCAATTACCAGCACCCAGACTCCGACCGTGGACACCAACACGGCGACCACCAGCATCAACGCCGCCCCGAAGTTCACGCTTTCGACCAAGGCGGTCAGCGACCTCAACGGCGGCCTGGTGACGACCGGAGACGTTCTCCGCTACACCATCGTGGTGCGGAACACCGGCAACATGAACGCGACCGGTGTCGTGGTGAACGACACGATCGCGGCCGGCACGACCTATGTCGCCGGGTCGATCACCGGGACGGGCGCCAACGACACCGGCGCCCCGAACCTGGTCTGGAACATCGGCCCGATGAACGGCCTTGGCGGCTCGACGACCCTCACCTTCGACGTCAAGATCGGCGACTCGGTCGCCAAGGCGACGGTCCTTTCAAACGTCGCGTCGGTGGCCAGCACCCAGACGGCCGCGGTCAATACCAACACGGTCAGCTCGACGGTCCAGGCCGGCTATACGGGGACGTTGACTTCGACGCCTTCAATCAACCCCGGACAGGTCGTCACCCTGACGCTGACCGACCGGAACCTCAACACCAACCCGGCGACCGCGCAGACCGTGAACCTGACAACGGTCAACACGGTCACCGGCGAGAGCGAAGTCCGCACCTACACCGAGACCGGTCCCGACACGGGGGTGTTCACGGCCACGGTCGCCACGGTCTTCGGGACGACGGCCGGGACGAACAACGACGGCACCTTCAACGTGAAGGCGGGGGACACGCTTTCGACCACCTACAACGACGCCCTGACGGCGACGGGCGGGAACGCGACCAGCACGGCGGTCACCACCGTCGTCACCACCTGCGTGAACGGGACTCTCACCGCGTCGGCAACCATCCTCCCGACCCAGTCGATCTCGATCACATTCACGGACGCCGACCTGAACACCAATCCCGCGACGGCCGAGACCACCTCGGTCACGGTCAACAACCCGACGACCGGCGAGACCGAGACGG
>JANMQK010000080.1:0-4000 GCA_031370485.1 Acidobacteriota bacterium
GGGGGGAGGCGATCTGAAATATCACCAGGGGGCCACCGGGACATGGAAGTCTCCGGACGGCCGCGAGCTCGACGTCCACCTGGTCTCGAACCCCAGCCACCTGGAGGCCGTCGACCCGGTGGTCATGGGGCGGGCGCGTGCCTGCCGCGACCGGGCGGGAGAGGACGGCCGCGACCGGGTCCTGACGCTGACGCTTCACGGCGACGCCGCGTTCGCGGGGCAGGGGATCGCCGCGGAGACGCTGAACCTGTCGGGGCTGCCGGGCTACACGGTGGGCGGGACCGTGCACGTCGTGATCAACAACCTCATCGGCTTCACGACCGGGCCGGCGTCCCTGCACACGACGCGCTTCGCCAGCGACGTGGCGAAACGGCTGGACGTGCCGATTGTCCACGTGAACGGCCAGGACCCGGAGGCGGTCGTGCGGGCCGGGCGGCTGGCTCTCGAATACCGCGGCGCCTTCCACACCGACGTGGTCGTGGATCTCATCTGCTACCGCCGGTACGGACACAGCGAGGTGGACGATCCGACCACCACCCAGCCGCTGCTGTACGCGAAAATTGCGGCGCTGCCGATGCTCTGGGAGGCGTACGCCGGGCACATGGGCGCCGACCCGGGCGTGACGCGCGGGCTCCGTGAGGAAATCGAGGAACGGCTCCAGGCAGGGCTGGACGAGGGGCGTGCGATGACGAAGCGGCCCTCCCTGAGCACGCTTCCCTCCTACTGGGAACCCTATGCGGGGGGGCCTTACGACCCGGATGGGGAGGTTGACACCGCCGTCCCGGGGGACCGGATCCTCTCGATCGCGCGGCGAATCACCGCCGCTCCGGCGGGCTTCCACATCCATCCGAAAGTCGGGAAGGGGCTCGCGCAGAGACTCGAGATGGCCATGGGCAAAAGACCCGTCGACTGGGGCATGGCCGAGGCGCTCGCTCTGGGGTCGCTCCTGTGGGACGGAGTGCCGGTGCGGTTCACGGGTCAGGACAGCCGCCGCGGCACCTTCAACCAGCGGCACGCGGTGCTGGTCGACACCGAAGACGGCCGCGAGCACACGCCCCTGGCGCACCTGACGCGGGAACAGGCCCGCTTCGAGATCCACGACACGCCGCTTTCCGAGGCGGCGCCTCTCGGGTTCGAGTATGGCTACAGCCGTGACTCCCCGGAGACGCTCGTCTGCTGGGAGGCGCAGTTCGGCGACTTCGCCAACGGGGGGCAGGTGATCATCGATCAGTTCCTGGTGGCCGGCGAGGACAAGTGGGGGCTGCTGTCGGGGCTGGTGCTGCTCCTCCCGCATGGCTACGAGGGCCAGGGGCCCGAGCACAGCAGCGCGCGCGTTGAGCGTTTTCTCGACCTCGTGGGAGACGACAACATCCAAGTCTGCCAGCCTTCCACCTCGGCGCAGTACTTTCATTTGTTGATCCGCCAGGCAGTGCGGAAGTGGCGCAAGCCCCTCATCGTGCTCACTCCGAAGGGAACGCTTCGCGCCCCGGCCGCCTGCTCTCCGATCGAGGAATTCGCGGCGGGGCGGTTCCGTGCGGTCCTCCCCGACAGGGGTGGCGGAGACCCGGGCGCGCTGCGGATCCTCGTCTGCTCGGGGAAGATCGCGCACGAGCTGGAAGCGGAGCGTGACCGGAGAGGCGATAGGGGCACCGCCATCGTGCGCCTCGAGCAGTTCTACCCGTTCCCCGGCAAGGAGCTCGAGGCGGCGCTCGGATGCCACCCGCACGCCCGGGAAATCGTCTGGGTGCAGGAGGAGCCGGGGAACATGGGCGCCCTCGACTTCGTCCGCCCCCGCCTGGAGTCCCTGGCGGGACACCGGCCGGTCCTGACGGTGAAGCGATCGGAAAGCGCCAGCCCCGCCACCGGCTCGCCGGGCGCCCATGCGCGCGAGCAGGCGGCGCTCCTGGCGCTTGCGTTCGCATAGCCGCGCGATTGAGCGCCGGGGGCACGCCTGCGAGGTCTTGCCCGGGCGGGCCTTCAGATCTCGTAGAACCAGTCCTCGTCGTCCTGATCGTCGGCGGGCCTGGGCACGATCCCCGCTTTCGACTCGAGCGATTCGATCCGCTCCGACATGCGGCGCAGCGCCCGCGCCGTGACATCGGGCAGGGCGCCGTGCTCGAGGTCCACTGTGTGCGAGCGGCCCGCATCGTCGAGGACCACCCGCTGGCCGTGACGGTGCGTGACGCGGCCCGGGATCCCGACCACGACCGAGTCGGGGGGCACGTCCTTGACCACCACGGCGTTGGCGCCGACCCGCGACCGGGCCCCGATCCGGATCGGCCCGAGGATCTTGGCGCCCGCGCCGACGACGACCTCCTCCTCGAGGGTCGGGTGGCGCTTGCCCTTCTTCCAGGAGGTCCCGCCCAGCGTCACGCCGTGGTAGAGCGTGACGTTCGGCCCCACCTCGGCCGTCTCTCCGATCACGACCCCCATGCCGTGATCGATGAAGAAACCGGGCCCGATCTGCGCGGCGGGGTGGATCTCGATTCCGGTGAGGGTCCTGGAGACGTGGGAGAGGAGTCGCGCCGGCCAACGCAGATGCCGCCTCCAGAGGGCGTGGGACACCCGGTGGAACCAGAGGGCGTGCCAGCCGGGGTAGGTGAGGAGGACCTCCCAGACGGTGCGCGCCGCGGGATCGCGGTCGAAGATCGCCCGGAGATCCTGCCGCAGCGTGCGGAACATCAGTCCGCCAGGTTCTGGTACAGGGCCGTGCTGAGGTAGCGCTCTCCAAAGGAGGGAATGATCACGACGATCGTCTTCCCCTTGCTCTCGGGGCGGCGCGCGACCACGTCGGCGGCCCAGACCGCGGCGCCGGAGGAGATGCCGACGAGCAGCCCCTCCTCGGCCGCCATCCGGCGGGCCATCACCATCGCGTCCTCGGCCTGGACCTGGACGACCTCGTCGATGATCTTCGTGTTCAGGACCTTGGGGATGAAGCCGGCGCCGATCCCCTGGATCGGGTGGGGGCCAGGTTTCCCGCCCGAGAGGACCGGGGAGGCCGCCGGCTCGACGGCCACGCACTGGAACGACGGCTTGCGGGCTTTTATTGCCTCACCGACCCCCGTGATCGTGCCGCCCGTGCCGACGCCGGAAATCAGGATGTCGGCCTGGCCACCCGTGTCCTTCCAGATCTCCTCGGCCGTGGTGCGGCGGTGGATGTCGGGGTTGGCGGGGTTCTCGAACTGGTTGGGCATGAAGTAACGCGGGTCGCTGGCGGCGAGCTCCGTCGCCCGGGCGATGGCGCCCTTCATCCCCTCCGTTCCGGGAGTCAGGATGAGCTCGGCGCCGTAGGCCCGCAGCAGCATCCGTCTCTCCTTGCTCATCGTCTCGGGCATCGTCAGGGTCAGCTTGTAGCCGCGCTCCGCCGCCACGATGGCCAGCCCGATCCCGGTGTTGCCGCTGGTCGGCTCGATAATGATGGTGTCCTTGCCGATCTTGCCGTCGCGCTCCGCCGCCTCGATCATCGACAGGCCGATCCGATCCTTCACGCTTTTAGCGGGATTGTTGTACTCGAGCTTTGCGAGGACGGTCGCGCCCGTCGCGTCGACCACCCGGCGCAGCCGCACCATGGGAGTTCCACCGATCAGACTGCAGACGCTCTTCGCGATAGTCACGTTCAGGCTCCTCGATAAGGGACGCGTCCCGGACCTCGGGAGCGGCCGGAAGCTGGCGTTCGCCGCCCCGCTGGTCCATGGCATCATAGCAAATGACAGGAACTTCAGGCCCGCATCAACCGCACGTTCGCCGGCCCGGTCCAGACTGGCAGCGGGTCACGCGTTCTTGACGCCGGGCTTCCGGCCGCCCGGCCTCATGAAATGCTATGCTGGCTCGTCCAATAAACCGGCTCGTCCGATAGTCTGACGCGCCCCATGGAAGGGTTGAACGCAGGATGAGACTCCGCACCCAGCTGATGGCAGGCTTTGTCGGTCTGGCCGTGGTTCCCTTGAGTGCCATCACGCTCTACTCCTACGTCTCCTCCACCCGCGCGCTGCGCAAGGCG
>JANMQK010000090.1:0-24293 GCA_031370485.1 Acidobacteriota bacterium
CCGGCCGGTCGCCAGGCTCCCCTCCGGGACCTCTTCGAGGGGTGTCATCCCGCGGTGCGGGCGCTCCCGCCGGAAGGCGTCGATGGCGAGGTGCAGCGTGATGCGGTAGAGCCAGGCGTCGAAACGCCCCCCCTTCCGGAATCGCCGCAGCACCCGGTAGAGGCGGAGGAATACTTCCTGGGACACGTCGCGCGCCAGTTCCGCGTCACCGACGAGGTTGTAGGCGATCCAGAAGACGCGCTCGCGCTTAAGCAGGACGAGCTGCTCGAAGGCCGGAAGATCCCCCTCGGCCGCGAGCTGGATCAGGTCCTTCTCGTCCATCGTTTCGGGGCCCGGATCAGGGCCCGCCCATCACCCTGCCCGACGCAGGGTGCGGTACCACAGTATCCCGTACAGGAAGATCGGGAACGAGAGAAGGGCGCATACGGCTCCCAGGACCAGCGTCCCGGCGCTCAGGGGGACGATCCAGGGCCCGAGCTGCGCCAGGAACGAGCGCGCCCCCTCCCACGTGGCCAGGCCCTCGAAGCGGACGGCCGGCGGGGCGGAGCCGAGCAGGAACGATCCGCAATAGGCCGAAGCGCTGTAGATCGGGACGACGGTCCACGGGTTGTTGACCAGCGTCCCCGCCATCACCGCGATCCGGTTCAGGCCCAGGAGGAACGCGAGACCCACGGCGATGAGGGTATGGAACCCCAGGGCGGGCGTCCAGCCGACGAACACCCCGAGGGCGAACGCCAGGGCGGCGCGCTGCGGAGTGTCATCCGTGTGAAACACGCGGCGCAACAGACTTCCGATTTTTTTCTTTGTGTAATCCCTCATCGGGCCACCCTCAGCGACGGCGCATCATACGGGGAGCCTCCCCTCAGGTCAATGACATCCCGGCCCGCGGCCCGGCGGGGACGGCGTTCATTGGGGGAAATGCTCGTAGCCCGTCCGGGGAAGCGGACGGTAGCGACCGTCCCTGCCAAGAATCTGGACGCCTCCGGAGCGCGGCCCGATCGTGCCGATGCGGGCCATCGGGAGGCAGATCCGTCGCGCCAGACGGCCGATCCCCGCTTCGCTATCACGGCGGGCGGTGAAGAGCAGCTCGTAGTCCTCCCCCCCGCCCAACGCGAAGCGCAGCGCGGCCTTCGCCCCCAGCGCACGCTCGGCCAGGGGGGCCACCGGGACGGCCGCCTCCTCGATGACGGCCCCGGCGCCGCTGGCGCGGCAGAGCCGTGGCAGGTCCTGCGATAGCCCGTCCGAAAGGTCGATCATCGAGGTCGCCAGACGCAGGAGTCCCAGCGCCCGTCCCGCCTCGAGACGCGCCACGGGATCGAGGTGTGACCGCATCGCGTTAGCGGCCGCGCGCGAGCGGGCACCGACCGCGGACCTGCCCCGCCCCCTGCGATGGGGTCTCGCGCGTCCCCCCGGCCCCAGCCGCAGACCGCGCCGGAGCAGGACGAGGCCGGCCGCGGCCGCGCCGAGGCTCCCGGTCACGTAGAGCCCTTCGCCGACCCGTGCGCCGTCCCGGCGGACGGCTCCGCCCGGCTCGACCGCGCCCAGGAGGGCGACGCTCACGAACAAGGCCCGCGCCGCGCAGGTGTCTCCGCCGACCAGCGACGCGCCCGATCGCCGCCCCGCGTCGATCAGGCCGCGGACGATCTCCCGTGCGTACGCCAGAGGGAGATGCCGCGGCAGGCCGAGGCTCACGACAAACGAGAGCGGTACGCCACCCATGGCGGCGATGTCGCTGAGACTCACCGTCAGGGCCTTCCGACCCAGGAGGAATCCGGGAGTGTAGGCGGTTCGGAAATGGATCCCCTCGGTCAGCAGATCGGTCGTGACCAGGGTGTGGGCGCCACGAGGAAGGGACAGCACGGCGGCGTCATCGCCGATGCCGAGGATCGCACGCGGGCGGGCGCGTCGGGCCGCCCGGGCGATGCCGGCGACGAACAGGTCCTCGCCGAGACCGCTGATCCCAGGCATGAGGCGTCAGAGAGCGGCGACCGTCCTCTCCGTGCCCATCCGCGGCCCGGCGCGGCGCGTGGTGGGATCGGCGAGGGCGAGGGGGAAGACCTCCATGACGTTGGATACGAACGCGAACTTGAGCCCCTTGCGGAAGAGCTTCGGGATCTCCTCGAGGTTCTTGCGATTCCCCTCGGGGAGGATCACCGTCTCAATCATGGCGCGGCGCGCCGCCAGGACCTTCTCCTTGACCCCGCCGATCGGCAGGACGTTGCCTCGCAGGGTGATCTCGCCGGTCATGGCCACGGTCCTTCTGGCGGGCCGGTTGGTGAGGACGGAGATGATCGACGTCGCGATGGTGATCCCAGCGGACGGCCCGTCCTTCGGGATCGCCCCTTCCGGGACATGGACGTGGACGTCGATATCGCCGAACGAGTTCATGTTGACGCCGAATTCCGCCGCGTGTGAACGGGCGTAAGACAGGGCCGCCTGCGCCGACTCCTTCATCACCGTGCCGAGGTGTCCTGTGAGGATCAACCGGCCCCTCCCGGGCATGGTCGTCGTCTCCACGAACAGGATCTCCCCTCCCGCGGCGGTCCAGGCGAGCCCGGTCGCGACCCCGACCTGGTTGCTCACCAGGGCCATCTCGGGGTTGATGCGCGGCACGCCGAGCAGGTCCTCGATCATCGAGGGCGTGGCCCGGTAGGGGCCGAGTTTCCCCTCGGCGACCCGGCGCGCCAGTTTCCGGCAGAACTTGGCGATCTCGCGCTCCAGGCTCCTGAGGCCGGCCTCGCGCGTGTACTTCTCGATAATCGTCTGGATCCCCTTGTCCGTGAAGGTGACCTGCGTGGGCTGCAGGCCGTTCTCATCGACCTGCTTGGGGATCAGGTGGCGCTTGCAGATCTCCACCTTCTCCTCCTCGGTGTAGCCGGACAGGGTGATGACCTCCATCCGGTCGCGGAACGCCGGCTGTATCGGGTCAAGCAGGTTGGCCGTGGCGACGAACATGACGTTGCTGAGATCGAATGGCACGTTGAGGTAGTGATCGCGGAAGCTGTTGTTCTGCTCGGGGTCCAGCACCTCCAGGAGGGCCGACGATGGGTCGCCGCGGTAGTCTGAACCGATCTTGTCCACCTCGTCCAGCATGAAGACGGGATTGTTCGACCCACCCTGGCTGATTCCCTGGACGATCCGGCCCGGCATCGAGCCCACGTAGGTGCGCCGGTGCCCGCGGATCTCGGCCTCGTCCCGGATCCCGCCGAGCGAGATACGGACAAACTTGCGCCCGAGGGCGCGCGCGATCGACCGCCCCAGCGAGGTCTTGCCGACGCCCGGTGGACCGACGAAGCAGAGGATCGGGCCGCGCATCTTTTTTTTCAGCCGGCGAACCGCGAGATATTCCACGATCCGCTCCTTGATGCCCTCCAGCCCGTAGTGATCGTCGTCGAGAATCTGCTGGGCCTTCTTGAGGTCGAGATTGTCTTTGGTCTGGACCGACCATGGCAGGTTGACCATCCAGTCGAGGTAGTTCCGCACGGTGGCGGTCTCGGCCGAGTCGGGATGCATCCGCTCGAGCTTGCCGATCTGCCGATCGACCTCCTCGAGCACTTTCTTCGGCATCTTCGACTTACGCGCCTTCGCGCGGAAGGCCTCCACTTCCTCGGCCAGGTCGTTCCCCTCACCAAGCTCGCTCTGGATGGCCTTCATCTGCTGGCGCAGGAAATATTCACGCTGCGACTTGTCGATCTCCTCCCTGGCGTGCGTGTTGATCTCCTGCTGCATGACGAGCAGGTCGATCTCCTTGTTCAGCAGCTCGTGAACCTTCTTGAGACGTGCCGCTGGATCGAGGACCTTGAGAACGGCCTGCGCGTCGTCGACCTTGAGGTCGAGATTGCTCGCGACCAGATCGGCAAGCCGGCCGGGGTCCTCGAGGTTGCCGGCAATCACCATCACCTCGGAAGAGATGGCCTTGCCCAGCGATACGCTGCGCTCGAGTGACTTCTTGACGCTGCGGAGGAGGGCCTCCTGTTCCATCGTCGAGCCGCCGGACGTCTCCGCCACCCTGGCGATCTTCGCCTCCAGGTAGGGCTGCGTACTCGAGATCGCCTCGATGCGGGCCCGGGCCACCCCCTGCACCAGCACCCGGATCCGGCCGTCGGGGAGCTTGAGCATCCTCATGATGACGCCGACCGTGCCGATGTTGTAGAGATCCTCGTCCCCGGGATCCTCGGTCACGCTGTCCTTCTGCGCCACCAGGAGGATCATCCGGTTGTCGGACAGCGCCCGCTCGACCGCCTTGATGGAGCGGTCGCGGCTGACGGACAGCGGCACGATGATGAAGGGATAGACGACGATGTCCCGAAGCGGCAGCACCGGCAGCTCTTTCGGGATTCTCGGCTGCTCCTCCGCGGGATTCGTCCTGGCGGGGGTCATCGCCTATCTCCTATCCTGATCGGGACCTCGTCGCCGCGGCGGTTGGGGACCTTCGGGAAGCACACCCTGAGGACCCCCTCGGAAAGCTCGGTGGTCGCCGCGTGCGTGTTCACGGGCGAGGCGATGTGGACCACCCTCTTGAACTTCCCGAAACCACGCTCCATGGAGTGGAATTTGGCGCTCTTCGCCGCAGCGAGGCGTTTCTTTTCGCCGCGCAGGATGAGGTTGTTGCCGTTCACGGCGAGGCTGACATCCTTGAGCTCGACACCGGGGACCTCGAAATTCACGACGAGCGCCTCCTCGGTCTCGTAGACGTCCGCGTTGGGCAGCCATTCGCCGCCGGGTTCGCCCCCGGAGGCCTTAAGCTCGAGCAGGTTGTCGAACAATCGGTTGATCTCGTTTTGGATGCGCGTGATCTCTACGAACGGGCCCAAGGCGGCCATCGGGATGCCCTCCGGAAAGCGCGGGTCAATATAGTGGAGCGGGCCACCTTCTGCAAGGCCGGGGGATCCGCGGGGGGGGGCCGGCCGCCTCGGAATCAGGCGCCGGTTACTTGCGCTGCTGCTCCAGAAGGTCCTTCAGTTCCTTCATGAACTGGTCGACGTCCTCGAACTGGCGGTAGACGCTGGCGAAGCGCACATAAGCGACCTTGTCCAGCTCGCGCAGCCGTTCGATCACCTTCTGCCCGATAGCGCCCGTCGGCATCTCGCGTTCGCTGGTCTCCTGCAGCACCTGCTCCACCTCGTCGACGATCCCGTCGAGCGCCGAGGGGGACACCGGGCGCTTCTCGCAGGCCCGGCGGAGCCCCGCCAGGACCTTGTTCCGGTCGAACGGCTCCCGTCGGCCGTCCTTCTTGACCACCATGAACGGGATCTCGTCGATCCGCTCGTAGGAGGTGAAGCGCCGCCCGCAACGCAGGCATTCCCGCCGCCTGCGGATGACGACCCCCTCCTTGCCCTCGCGGGAGTCGACGACCTTGTCCTCCAGGTGGGTGCAGAATGGGCACTTCATCGCGCCTCACCGCCCGCGGGAGCGGACACCGCGGGCCCCGGCGGCCCGGCGGCCAGGCTCCGGACCTCCGCCGGGCGAAGCCCGTCCCGCCACATCAGCAGCAGTCCCGCGACGACGGTGGGAATCACCGCCACGGCGTGCAAGGTGACCGCCACCGCCGCGGCGAGCGCCCGCTCGACCCCCCAGAAGTCCACGAGCGAGATCTGGCAAAGAAACTCGTAGGATCCGACGCCGCCCGGCGTCGGCACGGCGATCCCGACCGCAATCGGCACCATCAGCAGCAGCGTGTCAAAAAAATGTAGATGAAGACCGAACGCCTTGAGACCCACGAAAACCCCCAGGTCGATGGTCAGCCACATCGCGATCGACAGCAGGATCGAGAAAGCCAATTCCTTGCCTCGCCGGACGGACCGCAAACCCTCGAGGAAGGTCTCCAGGACGGCGATGGCCCTCCCGATCCGACCCGTGCTCCGGCCCGGGTTGATCCGATGCAACCAGGACACGACCTGCTCCGGAAACGCCACCAGGAGGACGAGAAGCGGCACGCCAACAAGCAGCGCCGCGCCCGTGACATACACCCCCCTCTGGAGGAAGATCGCCGCCTGGGACACCGAGTCCCCATTCCGCGCCGCTCCCATCAGGGCGGCACCGTGCCGCGACAGCGCGAACACCAGGAACAGCCCCATGACCGTCAACATGTCGAAGAGGCGCTCCAGCGCCACAGTGGCGATGGCGGCGCTCGAACTCAGCCGCTCGCGACGCGCCAGGAGCACGGGCCGGACAACTTCGCCCACGCGGAACGGCACGAGGTAGGAAATCGTGAAGCCGATCAGGGTGGTCGATGTCAGGTTGTAAAAACCCAATCCTTCGCGCAGCGGCGCCAATAGGTGTTTCCAGCGCCAGGCGCGAAACAGGAAGGCGGCCAGGTTTATGGCCGCGCTCAGCGCGACCAAAGGGACGCTCGCCCCGAGGAGGCTCGTCCATGCCGTCCCGAGATCGAAGCTTCTCAGGAACAGGAACAGGAAAGCCGCCGTCAGGACGACGCTCAGCACGACCCGTGTGGCCTGCTTCAAGGCGATGGCCGCTCCCCCCGAAATGCCGCGAATATACCGGATGACCCCCGGGCTGTCCAGATTGACGCGGGATGATCGGAACGCCTACGGCTCGCGGAATCGTCCCATCCGGACCTCGACGTACTCGACTCCCGGCAGGACGAACTTGCGAAGCCTCACCACGGCCCGCTTGACCGGGAAGCGGTTGAGAACGAGATCGAGCGTCTGACGGGCCGCAGCCTCGAGGAGACGAAACTCGCCCCGCACGAGCAGGCCTCGCACGGCATCGCAGACCTCCCGGTAATCGATGGTCCGCGCCAGCTCTCCTGTCCGCCCCGCGTCCTCGAGCGCGGCGCTGAGCTCGATGTCGGCCTCGATCCTCTGGGGCATGCGGCGCTCCTCCTCAGTCACGCCTATGCGACAGTGGCACACGACACCTCGCAGCAGCAGGCGGTCCCGGCCGGCCTGGCGGGTCATCAGGCGCCCTCGTTCCCGGGTTTTTGAGGTTCCGCTCGTCGCCACGGCTCACGCGCGCATGCTGGGATGGGTCGAGCGCAGCCTACCACGTCCGGACCGATCGTGCCCCGTCTGTTCGGGGCGGCGGTCTCCCGGATCTAGATCTGCCCGGCCGGAGGGCCGGAGAGGCGCGGCGTCACTGACACCGACCGGAAGCGACGCAGCAGGACCTGTCCGGCGGGCATTCCCTTCCTTTTCCGGACATGCTTTCGCTGGGTGTAGTGGACCTCGACCTTGCCATCCGTGCGCCCGCCGCTGTAGTAGGCCGCGAGCTCCGCGGCGGCCCGGAGCGTGGCCTCCGGGAGCGCTTTCAGGCGATGCGGGTTGCGGACCACGACGTGCGCCCCGGGTTGCCCCGCCGCGTGGAGCCAGAAATCCCAGGGGGAGGCCACGCGGAAGGTGAGGGTGTCGTTTTCCGCACCGCTCCTGCCGACCAGTATGATGAGCCCGTCGGGACTTTCGTGCCGTCGGACGCGCGCCGGCTGCTCGCGCGCGCGCGATGACGGCGCGGGTCTTTTCCCCTGGCGGGGGGCGTGCACCAGGCCGAGCCGATCCATCTCCGCCCGCAACCGCTCGAGGTCGGCTGGATTGCGCAGGGAACAGGCGAGTTCAGCGAGCCGGCGCCATTCCTGGAGACGCGCCTCCACCGCGGCCAGCCTGGACTCGATTATGCCCAGGCCGCGCTTTTCTTTCTTGTAGCGCCTGAACAGCCGCTGCGCGTTCTCCTGCAGGGAGAGGGCGGGGTCAACCGGCACCTCGAGATGAGGCCCCTGGGGGGCGTAGGGGTCCTGGACGAACGCCACGCCCCCCTCGACCCGCGCGGACCCGAGGCCGGCGAGCAGGGCCTCGCCCATTTTCCGGTGTCGGTCGCAGGCGAGCGCGCGTTCCATCTCCTCGCGGAGTCTCCGACCCAGCACCTCCAGCCGTCCGGATTCCCTCGCGACCAGGGCCCGGTGATGATCCCGCGACGCGGCGAAGTCCCGCAAGCGCTCCAGCAGTCCATAGCACGTCTCCGCGGCCTCGGAGACCCGGCGGAAACGGATGGCCGTTACCGGCGCGGGGGACGCGGCTCCTCCTCCGGGTGGGAACAGGAGCGGCATCGGCGAAAGCGCCAGATCGCCACCACCCGGCGAATCACCGTCGCTCCAATCCTGCAGCGGGCGGGTTGAGTAAATGACGGGAGACCAGCGCTTCCCCTCCGCGGCCTCGAGGATTTCCCCGAGACGACCCTCGACATCCTCCGGCCGCGTGATCGCGAGGGTTTCGAGGTCGCGGGCCATCACGGGGCAGACTTCCTGCAGGAACGCCTCGGGCCGGCCGAAGCGTTCCCTTATGACCGGCAGGGCCGCGGCCCCCGCGGGAAGCGCCTCGTAACGCTCCCGGCCGGCCGGCGACTCGTAGGTCTTCCCGATCGTCGGCGCTCTGGAGCCGCCCGTCTCGCGCGCGAAGCCCAGGATGACGCTCCGTCCGTCCAGCAGCAGGATGTTGGCCGATCGTCCGAAAAGCTCGACGACGAGGCGGCGCTCCGTGGCTCCGTCTTCCCTTCGCGGAAGCCGGAGCCGGATCTCCACCACGCGGTCCCAGTCGCGGGCCTTGATCCCGAACGCAACGGCACCCGCGATCTCATGGTCGAGAAGCGCCGCGAATTGATCCGCCGGCGCCTCGGCGGCTCTCGAAAATGGAACCAGCAGATGGATGCGCGGCAGATCGGGGCGGACCGAAATCAGCAGATTGTCTTTATTCGACGTGGCGAAGCGGAGGAGGTAGCGGCAACTGCCGAGGTGGGAGACCCTGAGGATTTCCCTCTCGGTGAGGCAGTCGGCGGCTTCCTCCGCCGCTGCCCTGAGGAGGAACTGGTCCATCCCTTGTTGAGGATTCGAGGCGCTCAGCGCTCCCGGGCAATCTTGCCGGCGCGCGCCACGGCCCTGTCGATCTTCGCCTCGACCTGATCGGTGGGCATCTTCTCGACCTCGGCGATCTCGCTGACAATGAGATACCGGGCCCGATCCAGCATTCGGCGCTCGCGGTAGGAGAGGTTTTTCTGGAGGGCAAGGTGGCTCAGGCTCTTGAACACGAGCGCCACCTCGGTGATGGATCCGGTCCGCATCTTGTCGGAATTCTCCTGGAAGCGCCCCTTCCAATCATCAAACAGCTGAACCTTGTTGTCCTTGAGGACATCGTAGACTAGGTCAATTTCCTTCTTTGACACCACCGGCCGAAGCCCCACGTTTCCGGTGTTGCTCCGGGGGACCATCACCGTGCTGTCGTTCGCCACGATCCGGAGACGCAGAAACTCCTCGTCCCTTTCGCCCGAAGATCGCCGCTCGATCTGCTCGATGACACCCAGGCCATGATTGGGGTAAACAACCTTGTCGCCGATTTTGAATTCCACGCGAGCCTCCACTGCGCGCCGGTTTTGCGCCGAAGGCCGGCTGGCGCTGGATGGGAAATAGGGATGTATCTTAGCAGAATTCGTGCCCAGGGTCAATGAGCGCTTTCGCATCGTACAATAAAGGTCAGTGATGACGTCGTCCACCAGCGCGCAGGGGGGATCGTGATCCGGGTCGGCATCGCCGGGTGGGACTATCCGGATTGGGAGGGGGTCGTCTACCCTCCCGGACCCGGCAGGGAGTTCGATGCGCTCGCGTTCCTGACACGGTATTTCGATACGATCGAGATCAACGTCACGTTCTACCGGCAGATCGACCCGGCGATGGCCCAGGCGTGGGCAGGCCGCGTGGCCGGCGCGGGGCCGTTTCTATTCACCGCGAAACTCCACCGCTCGCTGACGCACCCGGCGCCGGACCCGGGCTCTCGCGAGGTCCCTGGCGGAGAGTCCCCCGGCGCGCTGTCCGCGGTCGAAGCTGAGGCCGCTCGTTGCAGGACAGGCCTCGCCCCTCTCATGGATGCGGGGCTTTTGGGTGCTCTCTTGATGCAGTTCCCGCATTCCTTCCACGACACGCGGGCGAACTGGGAGCGGCTGGACGCGCTGGCGACTGCCCTGGCGGGACTCCCCCTGGTCGCCGAATTCCGGCACCGAAGCTGGGACAATCAGAAAACGCTGGACCGGTTGCGGGAACGGGGGATCGGGTTCTGCAATATCGACCAGCCGTCGATCGGCGCGACGCTCCCGGCAACGTGTCACGTCACTTCGCGCATCGCCTACGTCCGACTGCATGGCCGGAACGGCGCCAACTGGTTCCGGAGAGGAGCGGCGTCCGCCTCGCGCTACGACTACCTGTACTCGATGGAGGAGCTCGAACCGTGGGTGCAGCGAGTCCGGCGGCTGGCAGGCCACGCGGAGGAAGTGTTCGTCATTGCCAACAATCATTACCACGGCAAGGGACCCGCGAACGCGCTGATGCTGTCTTCCGCCCTGTCGGGCCGTCGCCCGAGGGCCCCTGCGACGCTTGTCGCGGCCCACCCGGTGCTCTCAGGGATGGTCGAGGAGGATCCCGGGCCCCCGGTGCAGCGGAGCCTTTTCTAGGCGGGACTCAGTCGTCCTGGGGCTCCGCAACCACTTCGCGGCCCTTGGCGTCGATCGAGACCTCGCGGATCTCGTCGATCTTGCAGCTGCCGCAGAGGGGCAGCTTTTCGAACTGGTGGTCCAGGTAGCGCCGCCGGATCTCGGTCGCCACGGGGCCGTTCCAGACCGCGGAGATACTGCTGTTGGTGATGTTTCCAAGCACCTGCTCGCGGCTGTAGTCCACGCAGCAGAGCACGAGGTCCCCGTTGAACATGATGTAAGCCTGCTTGAAGAGCCGCGTGCAGGTGGTGTAGTACGACATCGAGTGGGTCCTGCTGAAGGACTCGGCGTCCTCGATGTTGCCGCCGCGATTCTCGAGCGTGGTGTACTTGGATGCGACCCCCCGCGACTGCCAGAAGGCGACCGCCTTGCGGGCGTCGATGACGCTCGTATCGACCATCGTGATCCAGAGCTGCGGCCGGTCCAGCCCGCGGCTACGCTGGGTTTCGATGAACTGGCTGACGTTCGCCATCGTCCGGTCGAAGTCCATGTTGCCGCGCATCGTTTTCTGGTAGGCGTCCTTGTCGATGCCCTGGAACGAGACATAGAGCTTGTGGATGCCCGCCCCCGCTTCCAGGATCTTTTCGACGATCGGCGGCGTGAGGAAGTGCCCGTTGCTGGTGATCACGACCTTGCAGTCGGGAATCCTTTCATTGATGTACCGGACCTTTTCGAACAAATCCCGGTCCATCAACGGCTCGTTCATCAGGTAGGGGCTGATCCGGCGCACGCCATGCTCCGCCGCTTCGTCGATGATCCTTCGAAAGAGCTCCGGCGGCATCTTCCCCTTGGGCTGCGTCTCGTAGGTCTCGCCGTAGGGACAGAAGATGCAGTCCGCGTTGCAGCCCGTAAAGGTCTGGATTTGAATCGTGCGCGGAAACGCGGGAACCGGACGGCGGGTCAGCCGGTTGGCCAGCCGCGTCCACGGCCGGTCCTCGGGCCGGTTCATATAGTACTCGTTGATCTTCAGCCGGGTCATTGACCTGCTCCCACAGCGCGGTAAACCGCTTCGGTCTGTTCGATCATCCGGTCGATCGTGAACTCGCCCACCCTCTCCCGGGCCGCGGCCGCGAGACGCGCACGCAACTCGCCGTCGGTCGCCAGGATCACCATCGCGCGGGCGAGCGCCGGGGCGTTTCCCGGAGGCGTCAGCAGGCCGTGGCGGCCATCTTCGACGATCTCCTCCACACCGTCAAGGCCGGCGGCAACGACCGGCGTCCCGGACGCCATTGCTTCCTTGAGCACGGCCGGCGATCCCTCGCCCGACGTCGAGGCAAGGACGAGCAGGTCGAGACCCGCAAAGACATCCGGCATGTCGTCGAGGAATCCCGTGAAAACAACTTGTTCGGAGAGGCCGAGCCGCATGACGCGACGCCGGATCGCCGTTTCACGCTCGCCACGCCCGACGACGACGTAACGCAATTCCGGCAGCTCCCGGGACGCCAGGGCCACGGCGTCGAGGAAACAGTCGAGGCCCTTGTGCGCCGCGAGGTGACCCACGGTGCCGATCAGGAACGCTTCCGGTGGGCAGGAACCGCTCATGGCGGCGAGCGCCCGGCGAAAGCGCGCGCGATCGCCTCTCGCGAAACGGTCGAGGTCGATCCCCGAGTGCACGGTGACCACCCGCTCGGGAGGCAATCCCTGGGCGATCAACCCCCGCCGGATCGCCTCGGACACCGCGATCACCCTGTCGATGCGGTAGCGGTACTTGAGCCGGGCCAGGAGGCCCCCACGAAGTGAAAAGGATACGCGCCGCGAGGCCACGGCCGGACGGCGGCCGCAGAACAGCGTGGCCAGCGTCCCCAGGCTGACGGCGTGCGCTGTGTGGTAGTGCAGCAGGTTCACGCCCGACTCGCGCACGAGTTCGGCGAGCCTGCGGGCCGCGCGGAGATCCCACTCGCCGCGCATCGGGATCGGGACCGCGTCGAGGCCCGACGACACCGCGCGCTCGAGGAGCGCGCTGCCAGGGCGTCCCACCACGAGGCTGCGGTGGCCGCGCGCCGCAAGCCCGCGTGCGAGGACCAAGGTCTGGGCTTCCCCCCCGCGCCATCCCCTCTCGGTGTTGAGATGCAGAGTGTTCGCGGTCCTCACCTCGCCCGCCCCGAAGGATCCGCGGGGCCCGGCCCCGCGGACGCCGACCGCGCGGTGCCCATATCTTCGTCGAGGATTCTCCCGATCTGCTCCTCCACGAGCGGGCCCGCCGTGGCAACAGGCGGGACCGTCGCCGGATTCGTCCGCAGGATTGTCATCTCCCAGAGCCGGGCGTACTTGAGGTAGACGGTGAAAGCGCCGAACATCGACAGCACGAGCCCGTGCGCCCTGTCGAGGAAGCCGAGACGCAGGAAGTACATCCTGATGAACCTGCCGAGGGGACGCAGAAACACCTTCATGGCCCCCGCTCGTTTCCCTTCCGCGTACATCTGGGCCGCGCCCCATTCGCTGTAGAGCTCGAGCTTGCGCCAGTATTGCCCGAAAGAGCGGAAGGTGTGGTGCTCGATCGGATGGGTGAGCGTGGGCAAGGCGCCAGAGAGTTCGATCTCGGCGTGCACACGCCGATCCTGGTAGCGCGCAACGTCGCGGCGAAAGAACCGAATCACCGTGTCGCCTCCCCACCCGCAGTGGCGGATGCGCCGGCCCAGGAAATGGTTGGAACGGCGTATCCAGTAGGCGTCCGCCGCCGGCCCATCGCGGAGCAGTCCCAGGATCTCCTCGCGCAGGCCAGAAGTCACGCGTTCGTCGGCGTCCACCAACAGGACCCACTCATTGGCGGCCTGCGGGATCGCCCAGTTCTTCTGGCGGGCGGAGTAGACGTACTCGTGCTCAAGGATCCTCGCACCAAATCCGCGGGCGATCTCCAGAGTCCCGTCGGTGCTGAAGGAATCGACAACCATGATCTCGTCGGCAAAACGCACCGAATCCAGGCACTCGAAGAGGTTCGCCTCCTCGTTGTACGTCGGCACGATGACGCTCACCGGCCGGCGGGACCCGGATCCTGGAACCGTCCTGCCGGACGCGTCTGTCATCGGGCTTCCGCCGTCGGGACGGACGCAGCCGTCGACCGCTTGTGGTCCCGGTCGTACTCGGCGAGCGCGCGCTTCGCGCGCCTTGCCAGCTTTCCGTCGCTGTCTTCCCGGGCGAGCCGGTTGATCACCTCCTCGGCCCCGGTCCGATCGCCGACCGCGAGCAGACACCTCCCGAGATCAAACAGCAGGCGGTCCATCTCCTCGTAGCGTGGATATCGATCAAGGACGTACCGGTACCTATCGATTGCGGCATTCCAGAGCTTGCGGCGCTGGTAGAAGTACCCGATGATGCGCTCGTGCTCGGCCAGCAGGTCGAAACACTTCGTGATCTGAGTGCGCGCCTCCTCGACATAGCGACCGAAAGGAAACGCCGACTCGACCCTGCGGAACTCATCGATGGCCTTCAGGGTGAGCGCCTGGTCACGGTCTGGCGCGAGGACCTGCTTGAACAGGGACATTCCGACCATGAACTGGGCCCGGTCCGCCTCTTCGTGCTGCGGGAAGTAGGACAGGAAATTGCGGTACCCGTTGAGCGCCTCCCCGTAGTTGAGAAGGCCGCCGTCCCTGTAGTAGCTATCGGCGATCGCAATCTGGACCCGCGGGAGCATGTCGCGGTCCTCGGGGGGAAGCTTGGGAAGCAGTCCCTGCAGGAGGGTGCGTGCCGAGAAGTAGCGTTTCTTGGCCATCTTCTCCATGGCCATCTGGTAGATCTTCGCGGGCGGTTCGGCCTCGGGCTTCACCTTGTTCTTGCCGGCGCAGGCGGCCGTGGCGGCCACGAGTACGCAGGCGAGAATCCGGCGTGTCCGCGGGACCCGGGTTTTGGGCACGGCAGTCCTCAATCTGCCAGTCTCCGCAGCGCGGCCGGCAATCGCCTCGGCCGGCCGCGCTCGTCGACCGCGGCGTGGATCGTGGAGCCCGTGGCCAGCAGCGCGCCATTCTCCTCCCGCTCGATGCGGTACCGGAACTTGACCCGGACGCCGCCCATCTCAACGATCTCCGTCCGGACTCGCAGCAGGTCGTCGTAGCGCGCCGGGGCGTGGTAGGTGCACGCCGCCTCGATCACGGGGAGAAAGACACCCTCGGCTTCCACACCCGCGTAGGTCATGCCCCGGGCCCGCATCAACTCGGTCCGACCGATCTCGAACCACACGAGGTGGTTGGCGTGGTGCGCCACGCCCATGCGATCGACCTCCGGATACCTGACCCTGATCTGGACCACTTCCCCGGCGCGTTCCAAGTCGCCTCACCCCTGTCGCTGCGCCCGGCTCATTTGATTGACGAGCCCGCGCGCGCGCCGGCGTGGATCGCCCTTGTCGAAGACCGCGGAACCTGCGACGAAGATCTGAGCACCTGCACGGTCGAGATCGACGATGTTGTCCGGGCTGACTCCCCCGTCCACCTCGATGAGCGCCCTGAGCCCCCGCGCTTCAATCGTCCGCTTCAACTCGATGATCTTGGGTAGCACGGACGGTATGAACCGCTGCCCGCCGAACCCGGGGTTGCCCTACATCAGCACGACGTAGTCGAGGTCGGGGAGTATCTCGTCCAGCAGGCTCAGGGGCGTGGCCGGATTAAGAACGACCCCGGCGGCGGCCCCGCACTCCCGGATGCAGGCGACCGTGCGGTTCAGGTGGCGGACAGCTTCCAGGTGGACCGAGATCATGTCCGCCCCCGCGCTGATGAAACGCTCGATATACCGGTCCGGCTCTTCGATCATCAGATGGACGTCCAGCGGCAATCGGGTTGTCCGGCGAATCGATTGCACGACGGGAAGCCCGATCGTCAGGTTCGGCACGAAGTGCCCGTCCATGACGTCGAGATGGAACAGCCTGGCACCCCCCGACTCGGCCGCGCGGATCTGGTCCGCCAGATGACCGAAATCGGCCGAAAGCACGGAAGGGGCCAGGGCCGGGATGGAAGGCAGGCGTGCCCGGCCGCGGCGCTCCCGGCCCTGCTTAGAGGCGCGGGCGACTCTAGGGCCCATCCTCGCTCCCCTGCCCCACCGACAACAAGATGAGGTCGCCGCTTTTTACCGGATAACCTGCCTCGGGACTCTGGGCGACGACCATCCCCCGCGCGTCGGGTTGGGCAGGATCGCGGCGGACAGGCCCGGGCTTCAACCCCGCCCTGCTCAGCAGGGACACCGCTTCCCCTTCGGGGCGTCCCGTGAGTGCTGGCATCACAAAAGTCCGCGGTGGTGTCCCACGGCTGATCAACAGGCTGACCTTCCCTTCTCCCACACCCGCGCTCCCGGGAAGCGGATCCTGGGCCATCACCACGTTTTCATCCTCGCGGCGCGAGTAGGCATACACCTGGCCGCCTACCCTCAGACCCTGCTGTTGGAGGGTGATCTGCGCCTTGCGGGCCACCACGCCACGGAGATCGGGAATCGCGGTGATTTTCAGCCCGAGGCTTACCACGACCTTCACCTTGCGCTGCTGCTTGATATCGGTTCCAGGCAGCGGATCCTGCGCCAGAACGCGTCCCACGTCGACGCGCGCATCGTTCCGCTGGGCCGCCTCCTCCAGAGTCAACCTGCTGGCCTTGAGCATGGCCGCCGCCTCGGCGGTCGTCATCTCCGTAAGGTCTGGCACCTGCACGTCCCGGCTCGAAATCGATCGTCGTACCGTGAAGTAGGCACTGAGGGATGCGACCACAGCCAAGGCGACGCCGTAGGCGCCGATCTTCACGGCCCACAGCATGTATCGCCGCAGCACACGCTTGTCCACGATGCGTCGCGGTTTCCAGAAGTTGTTGAAAATACAGCCTCCCCGCGCCTTGGACCGAGGCATGGTAGCACAGCAGGACGGCAACGCAAAGGCGGGCTTTCCTAGGGTTCCGGGCTCCTGACAATCACGGCCGCGAAGAATCCGTCGAGGTCATCGCGGTGTGGCAGTGTCCTGAGATAGCCGCTCTCATCCACAAGTCGCCGCAGAGTCCCCGTCAGCAGCGAACGAGCGTCCACGACCGTCAGCTGGCGCCGCGCCCTCAGAAGGGCGGCGACCCGGTCGGGCCCTTCCTCGGGCTCGAGGCTGCAGACGGCATAGACGAGTCTTCCGCCAGGCGCCAGGAGTTCAGAGGCCGCGAGGAGCGCTTCGTCCTGCAGCCGCGCGAAGCGCTCGATGTCATCGGCGCTGCGCCGCCAGCGGATCTCCGGATGGCGCCGGATGATGCCCGTGCCCGAGCATGGAGCATCCAGAAGAATCCTGTGGAATCGTGCCCTCACCGCGGGGCGCGTCACGTCCATCGCGACTGCTAGAATCGAATCGACACCCATCCGATGCGCATTGAGCGAGAGGGATTTCAACCGGGTCAGGCTGACATCCGCGGCGATGACGATGCCTGCCTCAGTGGGCAGAGACTCCGCCAATGCCAGAACCTTACCTCCCGGCGCGGCACACAGATCGATGAGATTCTCGCCCGCGGAGAGCGGGAGCAGCAGCCGGGCGACAATTTGCGAGGCCTCGTCCTGTATATAGAAGCCTCCGCCGCGGAACAGCGCGGAGTGCTGGGGCGATCCTCTCACGACACGAAGGGCGCCCTCCAGGACAGGGGAAGCGATCGTCGTGATGCCCTCGCGGGCAAGCGCCCCTGCAAGGGCGTCCGCCCCCTCACCCCGGCGCGCGGGGCGGAGTACGATGGGGGCCGGGCGATTGAAAGCTTTGAGAAGCGCTTCGCACTCCGACGCCCCGAATTGCTCCAGGAATCGTTCCACGAGAAACCGCGGGAATGACTGGGTGCTCTCCAGATACGCGACCAGCTCCCCTGGCTGCGGATCGGGGCCGGGGCGTTCTGGAGGCGACACACGTCCCTCGTCGATGGCACGACAGGCGGCGCGCAGTACGGCGTTCGCGAATGCCGCAGGAGCCTGGCCGCGTCGGGCGCGCACAAGACTCACAGCCTCGTTCACCGCGGCGGAGCGCGGCACTCGTGTCAGAAACAGGATCTGGTAGATCGCCACGCGGAGCGCGGTCAGGACCGGCGCATCGATTTCCGTGAGCGGCCTGCTTGAAACCCCGGCGAGAAGTGCGTCGAGGACTCGTCGGCGGCGCAGGACTCCGTAAACGATCTCGGTGGTCAGCGCTCGCTCGCGATCGTCAACGGCGGGCGGAATCGCGGCCAGCAGGGCGTTGGAGTGGCCGCGGCCCGCTTCGACCCGATCGAGAATTTCTGCCGCCGTAGAGCGGGCGTTGAATCTACTGGCCGGCGGTCGGGGCAAAATCATCCCCCAGGCGGACCAGCCGCCCATTCACGGCGTCCTGCGCCGAAATCGCCTTCCGACCAGGGAAACGCACCTCAAGGAGGTCGAGCCGCGTGTCCTCGCCGCAACGAACGCTTATCCGGCCCGCCTCGATTCCCAGCACCCGCCCCGGCGGAGCCTGGCGGTCCTCCGGGCCGCCCGGTCCCGGCGAGGGAGTGGCCCGCAGGATCTGGACCACCTGCCCGCGCAGCAGCGTGCGTCCCAGTGGCCACGGATTGCAGCCACGGATCTTCCGCGCGATGATATTGGCGGTCGCATGCCAATCAATCCGTCCATCCACACGGGCAAGCGGCGGAGCGGTTCTGAAGACTCCCGCCTCCTGCGGACGGGGAACCAACGCACCGCGTGCGTGGAGACTCAGAGTTTCCATAAGTACCGCTGCGCCCAGATGGGAGAGCCGAGAGGTCAACTCGCCGGCGGTCTCCTCGGGGCCGATGGGGCATTCCCTCTGAAGGAGAATTTCCCCGGTATCCAATCCGCGCGCCATCTTCATGGTCGTTACGCCGGTCGTCGACTCTCCGGCCATGATTGCCCGCGCGACGGGCGCGGCTCCCCGGAAGTGGGGCAGGAGCGAGGCGTGGACATTGATGCACCAGCGCGCGGGGATCGCCAGCACTTCGGGCGGGAGAATCTGTCCATACGCGACCACCACGGCCACGTCGGCGGCGAGAGCTGCGAGTCGATGCTGGAAGTCGGAATCGCGGAGGGACTCCGGTTGTAGGACAGCCAGGCCCATCCGCGCCGATTCGAACTTGACCGGCGAGGGGGAGGGTTGCGACATGCGGTGGCGCCGGGGTCTGTCGGGCCTGGTGACGACGGCAAGGATCTTGTAGTCCTCGTCGGCGAGCGCCCGCAGGGAAGGGACAGCGAAATCGGGTGTGCCCATGAAGACGAGCCGCACGGCCGCCCCTCAGGCGGGAACCAGTTGCCAGTCCCCTGCACGAATGCGCTTCTGGACCTTTTTCTTGATGAGACGGCGTTTGAGGGCGCTCAGGTGCTCGATGAAGAGCCGTCCATCCAAATGATCAAGCTCATGGTTGAAGGCCCGGGCGAGAAGCCCCTTTCCTTCGAGCCTCCGCATCCTACCATCGAGATCCAGCGCTTCGACAAGGCAACGTTCGGGCCGCCAGACGCTCTCGGTGAAGCCGGGAAGGCTCAGGCACCCCTCGTCCTCGCGGTAGGAGCCCTCGCTCTCCAGGATGCGAGGATTTATCAGGACGAGGATCTGGGTGGGATCCTCGCCGCAGCTGAGGTCCACGACGGCGATCCTCCGGGTGACACCAATCTGGTTCGCGGCCAGGCCCACACCGGGGGCAGCGTGCATTGTCTCTATCATGTCCGCCACCAAGCGGCGAAGATCGTCCTCGATCCCGCTGACCTCTTCCGAAGCGGTCAGCAGTATTTCGTGCGGATAGCGCAAGATCGGCAGAATTGACATCGGGGGCGGTATCTATCACACGGGTCCGCGTCGGGTCAAGAAAACGTGGGAGCGAGAGCTTCGCGGCTCAGCGCTTCCCTTCGCCCCGCCGTGGCTTTTCTTTCGGCTTCTCGCCGGAACCGGGTCTTGATTTTCCGGGCTGCCCGGACCGACTCCGTTCAGGCGGTGCCGGTTCCTTGCCGACCCCAGAGCCGGACCGACGGGCACCCTCGAAGAGCCTCTCAACGGCGTGGCCACGCAGACGCTCTGCCGGGGACCGGTTCGGCGGCGAATCCTCCCGAGAGGGACCCGCGGGACCGGAGCGATCCGTCTCGCCGGCGGGAGCAGCCGGGGCATTCCCCGGTGCCGCCGGTGCGAACCGGCGTTCCTTTCCACGAGCCTGGCCACGCACCTCGGTTCCCGACCCTGTCTCGCCGCGATTGTCTGACCCCGCTGGCCGGGACGGTCCCGTCTGGGGACGAGACCCACTCGGCGGGCCCGGTGGAATTGCCGAGGACCCGGGCAATTGTTGCGGCGCCCGCGACGGAGCCGGTCTGGGCGCGGCGGTCCCGGGTGTTCCGAAGCCAGGGCCCACCGGGAATCGACGCACATCCGGACGGCCCCGAGGCGCGGGGCCGGGGGTCCGGTTCATCTTGTCCTCCGGTCGCACGACTGGGTCGGTGCTACGGCCCGGTGTGCTCCGCGGCGCCCCGCCTCGACTGGAGCCTCGCTCGCGCACGCGGAAGGATACCGGTTCCCCCGGCCGCACGTTGGGGTCCGGCAGGGACTCGCGTGCACCCCGCACCTTCTCGACGAGCCTTCGTCCCTGCTCCGGGCGAGCGGCGATCGCACGAGGATCGAATTGGGGCAGACGCTGCGTAAGGACAACCTCCGTGCCCCTCGGGAGCCGATCCCCTCTCACTAGGTGCCTGGACATACCACGTCGAGAGAACTGATCAACCGGGGCGAACCGCCACCCTCGGGGATCCAGTCGTGTGACATTGATCGTGGTCAGGCGAATCACGTTGCCGCTTTGAAACACCGGCCTGTCATAGTAGTTGAGCGGGCTCCAACCCACATATGAAGGGCCGACGGCGAAGCTCACCCAGGCTCCACGCCAGCGCGCGCCCGGAATCCAGACCCAGCCGATATTGCTCACCAGGTCCCATCGGCCATAATGGTAGGGTGCCCAGCCCCAGACATCCTCGGATACCCACACCCAGCCCGCAGGGCACCAGGTCCAATGGCCAGTCACATACGGGCCCCAGGAGCCGACATAGGCCGGTCTCCAGACCCATCCGTAGGTGGGGACGCTATGCCAGGCTCCGTACGCCGCGAGCTCGCCCAGGTACGGATGAACTTCCTGGGGCACCTCCCGCTCGATCTCCCCATACGGGTCCCGCTCTTCCGCTCTTCGAAAGTAGGCATCACTGCGGTCCTGGCAGAATTGGTCGAAATCATCAGCTCTCAGCGTATTGAAACGACGCGGATCCGCCGGGGAGCGGCGACTACGTGCGCTGCTCCGCTCTCCGCTGCGCACCAGCACCGAACCCGTGTCACCCGACAGTTCGGCAACCCCGCGGATTGAAGAGACCGTCGTTACTCCGGAGTCCGAGTCGATGCGGAAGGAGCCGGCGGAGAGCAGGTAAATGGACCCGGCCCCTGCATCGATTTGGAAGACATGTTCGGAGGACGGCGACTCGCGGACCTCGATCCGAAGGCTACCTTGTTCAAGAGCGAGCAGGGTTGCCGGTTCGTTTGGATTATCGATGTCGGAGAGGCTGCGGACGCTCAACCGAGTTCCCTGGTCCATCCAGACGACTGAAGAGTCCGCCAGCTGGATTTCGGCGCGGCCCGAATCCGTCCACAAGCGATCACCTGGGGCGACCGGGCTATTGATCGCGGCCTCAGTGATCTCCTGCTCAACGCTCGATTGGGTCGTCAGCCCGCCAACAATGTAGCGTACGCGTGCGTAGTTCGCTCCCGCCGGGTCATCCTGGGCCATAACCGGCCGGTCGTGACCAGCCACTTCGAGGAGCCCCAAGACCGCCATGGCAAGGGCAAATCGTCCTAACGGGGAATACGTTGATTGCCGCATGGAATTCATCCCGCCTTCCTCGGCCCGTAGCGTCGCCACAGGCACACCCTAGGATTAGCCAATTCCATGCCATCGTGGTCCCCTCTGGGCCTCACCCTAAGTCCCGATGCGATCACGATGTCGGCCGCTCCTGGACACCCACGGCGAGGCGTGTTGTCCGGGTCACGATCAACCCGTCCTGCATCTAGGACAGGCAACTTGATGCTCGCAAGCCGCCGTCCTATACTTCCGGCATGTCCCTTGGATCACAGCCCCTTCGCGTCAAGCTCGCCGCGCTCGGCATTCTGCTCTTCGTGGCGCCCGCATGCCTCGGCGCGTCCAGTCGAAAACATCCGGTTCGCGACGCCAAACCGGACCGGCCCCGATTGAAGCTAGTCGTGGATCCCTCGGTCGGATTCCCTCCAGTGACAGCAGTGCTCACCGGGCAAATGACTGGAGTCGAAGTCAATGACCCCAACTTCTGTCATGCGGCCGTGACCTGGACCCGGGTCGATCCAGGGCAGACCGAGGATTCCCCATTCAGGGTCCGGGAGGATCCTGTCTGCCTGCATCCCTCGGAGGAGAGCCACGTCGCCACCTCCTACACCAAGACTTTCGTGCTCTACAACCCGGGGTCCTACCTGTTCAGGCTGGTCATCGAGGGCAAGGACCGCACGAAGGTGCAGTCGGGGTATGCGAAGGTTGAGGTTCTTCGCCCGCAATAACCGGGTCATTTGGACGGTTCATCCTCTTTCTTTTCCTCGCCAGGGCGCCCCAACAGATCCTTCAAGCGGTCGCGGAGCTGGTCCTTGACCCGATCCTTGGCCTTCTCCTGCAGCTCGCTCGCCTGAGCCCGGGAGTCGAGACTGACCCCCGGTGCCGCGAGATCCCCTTGGATGCGAAGGTGGACCGCCAGCCGGCCGTCCCTCCCGGTCAGCGAGATAAGGCTGGAGTTCTTAGCCACCATGCCTTCGGTCGACTCCTTGGAAAGACGCGCCGCGGCGGCAAGGTCAAGCGTGCCGTCCAGGCCAAGCCATCCCTCCCCAGTGAGATCGAGGTCGGTCCCGTGCAGCGCCAAGTCTTTTGTCCGTGCCTTTCCGTCGGCGATGGCCAGGGTGCCCCGAAGGAACTCGAAGTCGGTCGATTCGTGGCCGACGCCGCGCCCTCCCGCCAGTTCCAGGAGGGCTGCGACGCGTCCGAGAACGCTGAAGGACTTGACGCTGCCATCGCGGACCTCGAGGGCGCCTGTTCCACGCGCCGATCGGACAATTGCCGCGAAATCCGATCCCTGCGATTCCAGGTCGAGCCGCCCCGTCGCCTTGCCACGAAGCAGGTTCTTGAATTCCTGGTCATAGGCCGTCAGCAGCTGGTCGACATCGACCTCGGCGAGACGGACTTGCATTGTCAAGCCGGGCACGGACCGTCCGAGATCGGCCCCTGCCGATCCCTCGAGCCGGCCCCCGTAGCACCCCGCCTGAAGCCCGGATAGGGCGAGGACGCTGCGAACGAGGCCAACCGAGGCACGCACGTTCGAGAGATCGAAATTCTCGAAACGAAGCGTGTCCGCCGTGAGGGTGCCGCGGGCAATCATCCTGTCGAGCAGACCGCCCTGCGCCACGGGTCCGGAGCCACCCGATGCGACCTTGCCCGCCGCGGGGCCGCCTCCGGGCGGTGTCATGGCCGAGATGACCTCGTTCAGGTCAAACCGCTGGGCGTTGAGGGTAAGGCCGACACGGGGCTTGAGAAAACCCTCCACCTGAAGGTCGCCCCTGACGGTCGTGGACCCCAGGCTTGCGACAAAGTCTTCCCAGACGGCGCGGTCGCCCTTGACTCTCAGCGTGCCGGCGACTCCCGAGACCGGCTTCGACATCCCGGCATCCTGGTAGCTCACGCCCTTCAAGCGGACGGTTCCCTCGACATGGAACGCGGTCGCCCCTTCGAGCGGAAGAGTCGCCACACCATCCAGGTCGGCCACGCCACTCACGCTCATTCCCCGGGGCGAGGCCACGCCCAGCCACGGGAGCACGCGCGCCATGTCCGTCATCTCGAGAGACGAAGGCTCTACCTTCAATTCCAGCCGCGGCCGCCCGTCCGAGGTCACGAGGCGCGCGCCGGCGCGCAGGGTGCTCCTGCCAAGATCGGCGACAAGATCGAACTCGGTCGGAGTCCCGGTCCCCCAGCCACGAACGGTCGCGCTGATCGGGCCGATCTTCACATCGGTGCGTGTCCCCGGCCGGATGGCGTCGTCATAGATGCGAAGCGTTCCGGACCGGATTTCGGCCCGTTTGATCTCGACGACCGGCGCACTGCCCTTCGGCGTAGACCCGGCGCCCGCATTGGGTGAAGGAGCCAGGAGATCTTCAAAACTCCAGCGCCCGGCCGCGTCACGGATAAGCGTGACGGCGGGTTGGTCGATGACGATCGACTCAAAGGCCACGCGGCCCCGCAGAAGATCCAACACTCCGAGCCTGACCGACAGAGCCCGGGCTTGCATCGCATCGCGCCCCGGGTACCGCGGACCCTCCGCGACGGTGAGCGGGCCGATCCTCACGGCAGGACTGGGCAACAGCCGCAGAGAGATCGCCCCGAGGGTGACCGATCGCCCGGTGGCTCCACGGATCGCCTCGGCGATCCGCGGACGGAATCTTTCGAGGTTGACCAATCGCGGGAGGGCCAGCGCCAAGGTAACCAGGAGCGCCATCGGCACAAGCAGCCAGGCGAGAAGCAGGCGCCATCGTCGTGGCATGGACATGACGATTCTCCATCAATTGTGACTCCTGCGCGGGAAATGGCACGGTCGCAGAAGTCTCTCGATTCCAATACGTGGACATTATCCCCGAATCCCCCGCGACGCGGGGCGTCCTGTGCCAGAATCCGGGAGTCGCGCCGGCCCGGGCGCGGGGCAAGCGGTTGTAAGCCGATCCCGAATGGAAGAGAGGCGGGCATGATCACCGCGGAGCCGGACCTCACGAGACATCGCTGGCCGAGAGTACCCCGCCAGGCGATAGACCTCCAGAAGCGGATGCGACC
>JANMQK010000308.1:0-4350 GCA_031370485.1 Acidobacteriota bacterium
GTCTTCGGCACGCCGGGCCTCTACACGGTCGGCCTGACGGCCGGGATCCCGCCGGCGTCGGATGACGAGATCAAGGCGGACTACATCTGCGCCCTGTCGGCGGATGGCCTCGGAGACGTGGACGGCGACGGGATAGCCGACGGCACCGACCTCTGCCCGTGCGTCGCGGACATGGCCCAGACCGACACCGACGGAGACAGTCTCGGAAATGCCTGCGACCCCGACGACGACAACGACGGCGCGCCCGACGGGGCCGACTGCGCGCCGCTCGACGCGAGCGCCAGCGCCCCGCCGGTGGATGTCGGCGCAACCCTGCAAGTCAATGCCGTCTCCACAAACGTCGCGTGGATCAGACCCGCGGGGAGCAACCTGTCGAATCTCTACCGGGGAACGATAGGCAACGGCCTTCCCTTCCCGAACGACCACACCTGCCTTCTCGGCGCCTCAGCCGCCCAGTCCGTCTCCGATCCCACCCTGCCGCACACAGGGAAGGGGATTTACTACCTGGTCAGCGCCAGGAACGCCTGCGGGGAGGGGACGCTCGGCAGCAGTTCCGCCGGAGCCGAGCGACCGAACTCTCTGCCCTGCCCCTGAGTGTGGCCGACCGCCAAGGGTCACGCTCTCCGTGTCAGGGACAGTTGTTCCCCGAGGCGGCTATCCCGGCGTCGCGCGCTCCGACTTGGGACGGAAGGCCCGTATCGAAGGTCCCCCGCCCTTTGCAGTTCGCTCCGCGCACGAGGTACCAGAGCGCGTCTCCCGTGGCCGGCGTGGAACCGGAGACCAGGATCGAGGTCCCGGTGGTTTTCGTGGCGACGCACCGGCCGGTCGAGGCGCGGAAGTCCCCCCGCGTGGAGCGCAAGGTCGAAACGCTCCCTTCCACGACGTCGTACCAGGAGGCGCCCCCCAGCGGAGACCATGTCAGGAGAAGCCCCGGTCCCGACGTGCCGGCGCTCAGCTGGAACGCGGAGCCCGGGGGGGATGCGGTCGACTGGCACCACCCGGTCCGGGCCGTCGACGCGATCGGGCCGGCCGAAGCGAAAGTAATCCAGCCGGTGTTCTCGCCCCACGCCCGCCCGCTGAAATATCCCGTGGCGGGGTCGATCCGGACGCCGCACGTGGGGTCGGGCGCGCAGGCCGACGGGTCGAAGCGGATCCAGCCGGCGTTCTCGCTCCAGGCGAACCCGGAGAGAACGCCGAACCCGTCGTTGGTGACTCCATACTGCGTCGTGGCGCACGAGGCGGTGTTTTCGCAGGTGAGGCTGACCCAGCCGATGTTCTCGCCCCACATCCATCCCGTGAGCCTGAAATCCCGCACCTCGATCCCGGGGCCCCCGTCACCGGAGGGCTCGGCGTTGATCCAGCCGACGTTCTCCCCCCAGGCGTACTGGTGGTCGTCGTTGGCCGGGTCGATGTTCTCAGTGCCGGTGGTCGTGCCGGTCGCGCCGAGCAGGGCGGCGACAAGCGTGCCGGCGACCCCGGCGAGCCTTCCTCGCCTTCTCATCCGGGCTCCTTCCCGCGGCGGAAGCCGCTCAGTAAATAAGGTTGGAGTCCGGCCGGCCGGAGTTCGGGACGGCGGAGATGTCCCCCACCCCCGTGACGTCCACGAGCGGGCCGTAGGAGTTGCCCTGCGAGATATCGAACGGCGTCGCGCAGCCGGTCGCGCAGTTGGAGAGGAACAGGTTCTGCGACCCGCTGCTCGAGAACCCGGTGCCGCACGACCAGGCGCCGCACTCTTCCACCAGGCTGCGCTGGCCCTGGGCGGAGAAACCGGCGCCGCCGGCGGAATAGGCATCGCAATCGTAGGCCTGCCCGCAGTTGCCCAGGATGAACGCCCCGAGGAGCGCGCCGATCGAGGAGATGTCCCACAGGATGAACAGCGAGGCGGCATGGAAATCCACAGCGCCGCCCCATACGTAGACCGAGCCGTTGTAGACCGTGACGTTCTGCCGGTCGCACAGGATTCCCGTTCCCGGCAGCGTCCCCACCGGATCCGGAGGGGCGCCGATCAGGTGGAATCCGGCCAGGTCGAGATCGACGTTGTCCGCCTGGATCTCGATCCCGTTTTTTCCCGGCTCGCCGAGGAGGTTCTCGGTCATGTAGTACGAGCCGGGCGCCGAGATGACATGCGAGGCCGTGGTCGATCCGAGGAGGCTTTTCACCGGCGTGCGGGGCTCGGAGACCCCGTGGTCGGTCCGCCCGATCTTGTCCGACAGCTCCTGCACCGATCGACCGGTCGGCATGGGCATCCCCGGCGGGGGCTCGAGAGACCCCGCCTGCGCCTTTCCGGTCAGAAGCGAGCCTGCCATCACCCCGCCCAGCCCAGTCATCAGGACCCGGCGATTCACCCTCATCCGTCCCATGGCGTGCCTCCCCTCGAGTAAAGTTGATGCACCCTTCCGGCCAGCGCAGCGCGCACGGGCGCGCTCGGCCTTCCCTGGCCGGTATTGCGACACGCGACTTCCTGTTTCGGTTCTTTCCCGCGCCGGGGAGGGCTGCCCCCCGGTCAGCAATAATGGGCGGAAGCATACGACGCACCGGCCTGAAGCTCAAGGAGTTTCGGCGTTCCTTGACCCTGCCGCGGGCCGGTCCTTATATTAGCGGGGCATGCCTCGATTGACTCGGAACAGGGCGGAGCGCGGGCGTCGGCGGGGGAAGGAGAGGCACAATCCTGTCATCGCCACCCCGACGCGGCGCTGGCTCGTGCTAGCGGCCGGCCTGCTGGCCCTCGTGGGGTTCGCGCGGAGCCTGCGCGCTCCGGCCGGCCCGAAGCCGGACGGCGCGCAGGTTGCCATGGCGATGATCGGCCTGCCGTCGCCATTCGCCGCCGGCGTCTCCCCGGAGAAGCGGGCCTCCCGGCCGATCAAGGCGATCTGCGCCATGTCCTATCCCGACGATGTCCAGATCGCCCGGACGATCGAGCGCTATCAACTGGCGCGGATGGTCGGGAGCCCGGAGGCCCAGGCGGCGGCCAGCCTCGAGGTCCGGCTGAGCCACCGGCTCGAGTCCGGCCGGCTGGTCGTGCTGATGGACGGCAAGACGGTCCTGTCGAAGCCGTTCGAAGGCGCCTCCGGAGGCGGGCGAGGGTTGCTGTCGCACCTGGTTTCCGTGACTCCCGGACGGCACACCGTGCAGGTCCAGGTCCTCGGTTCGCGGGATGAATTACTCGGACGCGCGCAGGTCGAGGGGGTTATCCCGCCCGACGGTCTCGTCGTCCTGAAGGCGGACCACCGGCCCCGAAAGCAGCCCGAGGTGCGGCTCGAGTGGTCCTTACAGCGGGGCGAGGATTCACGCGCCCTCGCGCGGAACTCCCGGAAAGGAGCGGACGATGCGCCGACCCAGTGAGACGATAAAGGTGATCCGCAAGGAAAAGCCCCTGCCCCCCTCCCGTCCGCCCGCCAAGCCCCCCGCGCCGAGCGGCATCAAGGCGCCCGGCGACGCCGCCAAGCCCAGCGGCGGCATGCAGTGCCCCGGGAACGACCGGCGCTAGGTTCCCGGCCTCACGCGCGTCCGCTCCACCGCCCGCCTCGCCCGGTTGCATCACCTCGCCCGCTCCTGTAGCCTGTTCCCCCAATGTCCAATGAGCGCCCGGCCAACCGGCTGGCCAGAGAGACCAGCCCGTACCTGAGACAGCACGAGCACAATCCCGTCGACTGGTACCCCTGGGGCGAGGAGGCCCTCACGCGCGCCCGCGCGGAAGACCGGCCGATCTTCCTGTCGATCGGCTACTCGGCCTGTCACTGGTGCCACGTGATGGAGCGCGAGTCGTTCGAGGACGACAGGATCGCCGCGCTGATGAACGAGCGCTACGTGAACATCAAGGTGGACCGTGAGGAGCGGCCGGACCTCGACGAGATCTACATGGCGGCGACGCAGCTTTTGTCGGGGCAGGGAGGTTGGCCGAACTCGGTCTTCCTGACGCCGGTTTTGAAGCCGTTCTACGCCGGCACCTATTTCCCCCCCGAGTCACGCCACGGCCGGCCCGGATTCAAGGAGGTGCTGGGAGCGGTCGCGGACGCCTACCGCGACAAGAAGCAGGAGATCTCCCGGGTTTCGGAGGAAGTGGCCGAACGCATCAGAAAGATGTCGGCCCTGACCGCCTCGAAGGAACTCCTCACGCCATCGCTTCTCAACCGGGCCTTCGGCGACCTCGCCGGTCGGTTCGACACGAACGAAGGAGGCTTCGGGGCCGCGCCCAAGTTCCCGCATCCGATGGACGTCACGTTCCTGTTGCGCTATCACCGCCGGACCTGTAACCCCGAGGCGCTGCGGATGGCGATCGTGAGCCTGGACAAGATGGCCCGGGGCGGGATTTTCGATCAGCTCGGCGGCGGGTTCCATCGTTACTCAGTG
>JANMQK010000131.1:0-4883 GCA_031370485.1 Acidobacteriota bacterium
TGCCCCAGAAATCGACCTACTTCTACCCCAAAGTGCCGACCGGTCTCGTGCTCGACCCGCTCGACGGCTGAGCGGGTCAGGCGTCGGCGAACGGACTGAGCGCGCGCAGGCGGCCGACGGCTGCCCCGAGGGCCTCGACCACGGTCGCGGCGTCCCCTTCCCGGTTCTCCTCCCCGAACGAGAATGTCAAGGCACCCCGCGCCAAGACCGCGTCGATGCCGATCGCCTGCAGAACGTGCGATGGCTTGCGCGCCCCGGTGGCGCAGGCCGAGCCGCTGGCGGCCTCGATACCGAGGTCGTCGAGCGCGCGGAGGAGCGACTCGGCCTCGATGTTGCGGATGCACAGGCTCAGGTGGCCGGGAACGCGGTCCGCCGGATGCCCGGTCAGCGCCACTCCCGGGAGCCGAGCCAGGAGTCTCTTCATGGCCGAGGCGAAGCCCGAGGCGCGATCGGCCCGGAGCGCCATCTCGCGCGCCGCAATTTCCGCGGCGGCACCGAAACCCGCGATGGCGGCGATCGATTCCGTCCCGGCCCTGAGTCCTCCTTCCTGGGTCCCCCCTTCGATCAGCGGCTGCAGCCGGAGTCCACGGCGCACGCGCAATGCTCCCGCGCCCTTGGGGCCGTAAAACAGGTGCGGGGCCAGGGTGATGAGATCCGGCCGATCCGGCCCGAGCACGGCCGGGAGCGCCCCCGCGGCAAGAGTGGCATCACAGTGCAGCGCGGCGCCGCGGGAGTGCACGATTCGGCCTATTTCCCCGATGGGCTGCAGTGTCCCGATCTCGGCGCTGGCCTGCGCGACGCTCACGAGGAGTGTGTCGTCGGTCAAGGCGGATCGCAGCCTCTCGGGGTCGAGCTGGCCGTGCCGGTCCACCGGCAGGAGGGAGACGGGATGTCCCCATTTCTCGAGGGTGCGGAGGGGGTGGAGGACCGAAATGTGCTCGGTCGCCGCCGCAAGGACTCTGCCTCGGCGTTTTCCCGCGGCCAGCACCAGTCCCTTGAGCGCCAGGTTGTTGGCTTCTGTCGCCGAGGCAGTGAAGATGATCTCATCGGGGGGAACCGAGAGCAGCGAGGCCACCTTCCCGCGCGCCGTCTCCACTGCCTGGCGGGCCCGCGTCTCCCTCAGGTGGAATGCGCCCGGACGTCCGAATTCTTCCTCGAGGAACGGCCGCATGGCGGCCCGGACCTCCGGAGCGATGGGGGTCGTGGTGGCGTGATCGACGTAGATGCGCCGCATGGGGGACTTGGATCTCCTCGGGGACCGGCTGAGTCTACGGCGAATCGCCCGGGAGTCAACCCCCGCGGCGCGTCAGGCCGCGTGGGACGAGGCGCCGGCGTCCGTGGTGTTCCGTGCGCCGGAGCGCAGGAGCCCGAGAAGCCGGTTCACCGGGTTCTGTCGGCTGAGGAAGCCGAGGACCGGCCGGCGGCGGAAGCCCAGGCCCCGGATCTGCTTGATCAGTCCCATGTGCCGGCGGTTCAGCTGCAAGCCGCGCACGAAGGTGCTGAACGCCCTCTGGCGGTCACCGTACTCGAGATAGACCCTCCCGAGATTCAGGTACAGCTCGGGATTGTAGAATTCCGCCTCCACGGCGCGCTCGCAGATCTCGCGGGCCTCTTTCAGGCGGTTCGAGGCCATCGCCAGGCACAAGCCGTAATACGAGAGGTAGCGCATCGGGGGCAGCCCGCGTGAGCCCTGCGTCAGGTCGATGGAAGCCTCGAAGTAGGCCAGGGCCTCCATGTAGTCCCCCCGTGACACCGACTCCATACCCTTTTCGAAAGCGTTCTCGGACAGGCGTTCGCTCATGCGTGGCCCTCCCGGGATCAGAATATAAGGCCGCGGAAACCCCGTTCAAGGGGGACCTGCGCTCGGGGCCGGCGGTTTTCGATTATTGATGATGACGGGAGCGTGATCGGGCGGGCTTCAGCCCCGGTCGAGGGACTTGACGAGAGGTTCGTTGACCTCGATCCTCGAGTCGTCCTTGAGACGGCGGACGATCGCGCGATAGAGACGATCCTGACGCTGCCGGACCAGCGTGTCGCGAGTCGCATCGAGCTGCGCGGTGAGATCCTCGCGGTTCTGCGTCCTCGATCGCACACTGACGACAACGATACCCGAACTGGTTGAGACGGGGGTCCCGATCGTCCCGGGGGGCAGCGTGGCGATTTGTTTCTGGATCCCGGTGTCGGGCGGCAGACCGGCAGGCATGGATCCCCGGGTGAGGTCCACCTGGGTCTTTATCTCGGTCTTCAGTCTTCGCGCGAGAGCCTTCAATCCTTCGCCCTTCTGCTGGACCTCGCGGGCCGCTTCCGTCACGCTGTCCCGCGCGCGCGAGTCGCTCAGGTCCTTCGCGACATTTTCGCGGATTGAGGCAAGCGGCTGCGGTTCGGCCGGAGAGACGCCGGTGACCTGCAGGACAACCATCCCCGAGGGAATCGCGATCGGGTCGCTGACCTGCCCCGGGGTCATGCCGACCATCCGCGCGGCGACGGCCTGGGAGCCCGCCAGCGCCGGAATGCTCCCGCCGGCGCGCACGGGGCCTGTCTGGCTCGCCGGAAAGCCCTGGGACTTCGCCACCGTCTCGAGATTGCCCGCCGCCGCGGCCTTGGCGAAAGCCTCGCTGCGTTTCGCGACCTCGGCGCGGGCCCGCGCCATGCTCAGCTCGCTGCGAATGGCCTCGCGCGCCTCCTCGAGCGGGACCGTGCGGGCCTCGCGTGAGTCGGTGACCTTGATGATGTGAAAGCCGAATGACGTCCTGACAAGGTCGCTGACGCCGCCGACCGGCAGGGAGAAGACCGCGTCTTCGAACTCCTTCACCATCTTTCCACGGTCGAAGAAATCGAGATCGCCGCCGTTCGACGCGGAGCCGTCCTCGGAGTGCTTGCGGGCGAGCGCGGCGAAGTCCGAGCCTTTACGGGCCTCCTTGAGCACCTTGCGGGCCTTCCCCTCGATCGCCGCCGCCGCCGCCGCGCCGGCCGGGACCTTGAAGAGGATATGGGAGGCGCGTCGCTGAGGCTTGAGGGTGTAGCGCGACGGCAAATCGCGCTGGTAGGCGGCGTTGATCTCCTCGTCGGAGACCTTCTCCGTCTGGGCTATTTCGCTCGCGCTGAACAGGACATAAACTCCCGTCCGGCCTTCTCCCAGGGTGTAGCCTTCGCGGTGGGCGTCGTAGTGGGCCTGCAGCTCGGAGTCGGTCGGCTTGGCGCGCGTCCCGACCGCGGCGGGGTCGACGACCAGGTAGTCCACGATGGTCTTCTCGTTCCGGCGCTTCAGTTCCTGCTCGACCTCGGCGTCGCTCACCGTGATTCCGTCCTGGATCAGGCTGCGGTACTTGTCGATCAGCAGACGGCGGCGCAGCTGTGCCTCGAACTCCTCGACCGACAGGCGGTTTCCACGGAACAGACTGCGGTAGCGCGTCAGCCCGATGAACCGGCCGTTCTCCTGGAAGTTCGGATCGTGGGTAATCGACTGCGCGACCTCCTGCGCTGTGACGCCGATACCGAGGTTGCGCGCCTCCTGGTACAACAGCTCCTCATCGACCAGCTGGGCGATGGCCTGGCGGCCGATGCCGATCTGGGCGCGCTGCTGCTGGTACTGGTCGCCCAGGATGGACTGGTAGGTGCTGTCGAGCTGGCGTGAGTAGGTCTGGAAGGTGGACGCCGCTATCGGGACGCCGTTCACCCGCGCCGCCCAAGCGTCCTCCTGCCTGAAGCCGGAGGATCCGCCCCCCCAGGTGGCGACCGCCCACCAGATGAACATCACGATGATGATCACCAGGAGCCACTTGAGCCAGCGGAACCACTCGCGCATCTGTTGGAGCATTCGTCAAGCCTCTTCGGGAAAGCCGGAAAACCAGGTTACCGTGGGAAACGCCACAGTCTACCGGGGGCGCCGGCCTCCCGCAAGTGGGTTTTCTTGCTTCGCCGCACACGAGTCCTATATTTGGCCTGTGCTGCGCAGGCCGTCCGCCGTCCGTCTTCTCGGGGGGGTGGATGTAAGTGACATCAGGACAATGGCTTGCGTGGTTTCCGGAGGCGGCGTGGCGGCGGCGAGACGAACAGAGAGAGGACAGATGCCGCAGAAACGGGCTGACGGCTCGCAGGTCATGCTCGACTGGGCCACGGTCTCCTACCGCAGCATCATGCGGTGTGTCGTCTACCTGGTGCTGCTGGTCTCTCTCGGCGGCCTGTTCTTCTACCTCAAGGCTTCTCTCAGGACGACACCCGAGGAAATGGCGCTCCAGGAGATCGGGCTCGCCGAACGACTGCAGAAGGAGGCCCAGGTCGTCGCATCGACGAAGCCGGGGTCGCAGCGAGCGATCGAGAGCTCGAGCCATCTGCTTTCCGAGGCGCGGGCCTCCTACGATCAGAAGGACTACGCGCTGGCGCGGACCACCGCGCAGCAGTCGCAGGCCATCGCCCAGAAAATCCTCGAAGGGTCTCCGGACGATTCGTTCACGGCCAAGATCTACAAGTTCGAGGGGGACGTGAAGATCAAGAGGGCGCGGCAGTTCGTGTGGGACACGATCAGCGGCAACGCGGCACTGCGGGTCGGCGACCAGATCAAGACGGCAAGCAACGGGTCGGCGCAGATCGTCTATTTCGACGGAACCATCACGACTATCAAGCCGGGCTCGCTGCTCGAGATCCGCGAGCTGTTTGAAGACCCCACGACCAAGGTGCGGAAAATCCGGGAGAAGCTGAATTTCGGAGGCGTGTCCGCGACCACCGTGGACGCCAATGTCGCAGGCTCGTTCCACGAGGTCGCCACCGAGAGCGCGACCGCCCGCACGGTGAGCAAGGCCCGGCTCGAAGTTGCCTATGATGCCGCGACCCAGAGCGCCCGCACCGAGGTCCAGAGCGGCACGGCCGAGGTGCAGTCGGCCGGC
>JANMQK010000138.1:0-2392 GCA_031370485.1 Acidobacteriota bacterium
CTGGTTTGAACGCCGCTCGAGTTTCGCGCAGACCCTTGAAACTGGTCCATGATTTGTGCAGCTTTCGACGAATTGCCGCGCTTCTACATGATCCCGAGACCCGGCCTACGGACAGGTGAGGGCGATCTGCTGCGGCAGGCACTGCGAGGCGCCGGGCGGGCGCTCCGTGCCGCCGGTCCTCTTGCCATAGGAGCCCTCGCCCAGAGGGTTGCGCGGCACGACCAGGTAGTAGAGGCTGCCCGCAGGCGCCGCGAAGGTCATCGTCGTCGCCCCCGCCGTCGAGCAGAACTTCGAGGCGTGGTTATAGGAGAACGAGGCTCCCAGAGTCCCCTCGTAGATCTCGTAGTCGGTGTCGCCCGAAGCGCACGAGCCACCCCAGGAGAGCGTGAGGTTGCCCGCCGTCTTGGTCACGGTCAACGGCACACCGGGCATGCCGGCGCCGTCCGGCACGAATCCCGAGGCCGGCACCAGGCTGAAATCCCGCAGCTGCCCATAGGTCGGCCAGGCGGGGTCGGTGAAGTAGCTGCTGAAGATCGCCCCGTTCCAGCGCACCAGCTGTCCGGGCAGGTAGTCCACTCCTCCCAGGTTCGTCGGCACGTCGAAGGTGACAATGAGGTTTCCGCCACTGTCGAGGTCGGCCCCGACGAGGTTCGCGTCGGCGGGCACGCCATTCGCCTGCGCGTCCCAGGCGAGCGAGAAAGTACCGCCCATGAAGCGCACGAGATCCGAGCGGCCGTACTCCGTGCCGCCCAGGTTGACCGGCACGTCGAAGGAGAGGATCGGGGTGACTCCGGCCTCCAGAAAGAGCGCATCGATGCGGGCGGAAGCGGGAATCCCCGCGGCGGCGCCGCTTTGATACATCGAGAAGGTCACGCCATCGTAGGCGACGATGTCCGTCGGCACGTAGTCGGTGCCGCCGAGGGTGACGGGATGGGACGGGGAGAAGAGCCACGACCCGTCGAGGCGGCGCTGGAGTGCCGCGATCTCGGTGCCCGCGGGAAGCGCGACCTGTAGCAGATAGGCGGCGTTCTGGCTGCGCAGGAGCTGCTCGGGGGTGAAATCAGTTCCTCCCAAAGTCGCGGGCACGTCGGTGGCGAGATAGTAGCTCGTGGACCAGCCGGGGGACGGGATTCCGAACATCATCGTGAGCGCGGCGACGGCCACACTTGCGCTCCAGTGTGGCGCGTGCCGCTTGGATGCGGCAGTGGTCTGCGTGGAGATGGATTTCACGAAGATGGTCATAGGATGTTCCCGCCGGCGTCCGTGTTTGTCCCGAGCGTCCCGTTGCAGACCCCGGTGGTGTTGTTTCGCAGGTTGTTGTTGCGGAACACGTGCCCGTTGCCGTTCTGGAATCTGATCCCGCATGCGCCCGCCCCAGTGTTTGCCTGCGTCTGGTTCTCCTCCAGGTGGTTGAAGGAACCGGTGCCGCCCGAGCCGATCAGGATTCCATTCGTATTGTTGCTGCTCACCACGTTCCTCTCGATCCGGGTGCCGTCGGCGTAGGAAAAGATCCCGTGGCGGCACCCCTTGACCACATTGTTCAGGATGAGGTTGGAGGGGGAGGCGTCATTGACGCGAATCCCGTCGTCGTCGATGCCGCTGGGGAGAGCGCTGACGGTGTTGCCCTCGACCAGGTTCCCCCCCGCGCCCCAGGCAAGCGCACCAGCCGTGAGGACAATACCGTCCTGACCCGAGCCGTCCGATCCATAGTCCGAGACTACGTTGTGCCGGACCTCGCCCGCGACCATGCCGGTGATGGTGATCGCGGTTTGCGGAATGTGCTCCACGATGTTGTCCGAGATGCTCCCCTGGAACGCAGCGGTCGAGCCGGAAACCTGGATGCCACTGAAGGACCCTACATTATGGACGTGGGAATCATGCAGGTCCAGGGATTCCACGGCGCCCAGGAAGATCCCGGTGTTCTGGGGTCCCGACACCTCCACCCGCTCTATCCAGACGCTGACGCGGCTCGTGGTGGACGAGACGATGCCATTGCATCCCGACACGAGCCGTCCGTTTCGGATGACGATGCCCTTGGTGGCGAGCGCCGAATCGATCCAGACGTTGGCAGGATTGGCGCCCCCGCACCCGACCGACCCGGTGATCGTGTGCCCGTTGAGGTCCAGGGTCACGTTGTTGGCCTGGATGAGCACTCCGGCATCGGTCGCGTACGAGAAGTCGCGCGTCACGACGTAGCGCCCCGGTGCGGTGATGATGGTCTGTTTGACGATCGGAATGCTGCCTTCGTCGGCCTCGAGGCCGGGCGCGCCAAAAGTGGCCAGCAGCACGGCGAACGCAAGACCGAGCCTTGGAACGATCCTCATCGTGTGGCTCCGCGAGAAAGGGCCGTCAGCATGGCGGCCCTGAGGTTTGTCATCAACGTCGTGGGGCA
>JANMQK010000148.1:0-6512 GCA_031370485.1 Acidobacteriota bacterium
AGGGCGGCGCGCAGCGAAGCCGAGGGGAGGGGTCGCGCAGCGTCCCGGACCCGTGCCCGGCCACCGCAGGGCGCGGCTCCGGCGCCCGGGAGCCGGAGCATTGACAGCGCGGCGCGAGTGCGCGGATGATCGGCGTGCGCCTGGCGCGCGGTTGGCTTGCGGGGGGAACGATCCATGGATCACGCCATGACCACCACGGCCTTCACCCTGGAAGGGTACCGGATCGCCCGAAGCCTGGGTGTCGTGCGGGGAATCACGGTGCGGTCGCGCTCCATCTTCGGGACGATCGGAGGCTCCCTGCAGACGCTCGTCGGGGGGAACATCACCCTTTTCACCTCGCTGTGCGAGAAAACCCGCTCCGAATCGTTCGACATGATGGTGCAGCACGCGCGGGACCTCGGGGCGAACGCGGTCGTGGGGGTGAGGTACGACGGCACCGAGGTGATGCAGGGAGTGACCGAGGTCCTCTGTTACGGGACCGCGGTGGTCGTGGAGCGCGTCTGACCGCGCTCGCCTCGCCTCCCATGAGCACGATGCACGCCATGCTGCTGGAGGCCCCCGGGGGGGCCCTTCGATTCGCCGAGATCCCGCTCCCCCTGCCCGGCCCGGGCCAGGTGCTTCTGAGCGTGACCGCCTGCGCCGTGTGCCGCACCGACCTCCACATAGTTGACGGCGACCTGTCCCGGCCCAAGCTGCCGCTCGTATTGGGCCACGAGATCGTCGGCAGGATCGCCGCGATCGGGCCGGGCGTGTCGCGGCTCGCGGCCGGCGAGCGGGTCGGAGTCCCCTGGCTCGGGTGGACCTGCGACGCCTGTGGCTTCTGCCGCGCCGGGCGCGAGAATCTCTGCGACCGCGCGCGGTTCACCGGGTACCAGATCGACGGCGGCTACGCCGAATTCACGGTGGCCGACGAGCGTTTCTGCCTCCGGCTCCCCGAGGAGTATTCCGACGCCGAGGCGGCGCCCCTTCTCTGCGCCGGCCTCATCGGGAACCGCTCGCTGCGCGCGGCCGGCGGGGCCGGGCGCCTGGGGCTCTACGGCTTCGGGGCGGCGGCGCACATCGTCCTCCAGGTCGCCCGCCACGAGGGCCGCCGCGTCTTCGCCTTCACCCGTCCCGGTGACGGGGACAGCCAGCGCTTCGCTCGCTCGCTGGGGGCCGAATGGGCGGGGGGATCCGACGAGCCGCCGCCCGAGCCGCTCGATGCGGCGATCATCTTCGCTCCCGTCGGCGCGCTCGTCCCGGCGGCGCTCGAGGCGGTGATCAAGGGGGGAACGGTTGTGTGCGCGGGAATCCACATGAGCGACATCCCGGCTTTCCCCTACGGGCTCTTGTGGGGCGAGCGGGTCGTGCGCTCGGTCGCCAACCTCACGCGGCGCGACGGCATCGAGTTCATGGCGCTCGCGCCGTCGGTCCCGGTCCGCACCGAGGTCACGCGGTTCCCGCTGGAGAGGGCCAACGAGGCCTTGGGGGCGCTGCGCTCCGGCGACCTGCAGGGGGCGGCGGTCCTCACCCCCGGCGGCGGGTGAGAAAGCGCGTCGCGCTAGTACCCCGCCTCGCGGTCGACTTCGTTGACGAGCGGCTCCGAGGCCTGGTAGCGCTTCAGGTTCCTGAGGAAGAGCTCGGCCGAAAGCGCCATGTACCGCGGGTGCATTCCCGCGATGTGCGGGGTGATGACGACCTGGGGCATGGTCCAGAGGGGGCTCGCGTGAGGCAGGGGCTCGGTGGCGAACACATCGAGACCGGCGCCGGCAATCCAGCCCTCCCGCAGGGCGCGTACCAGCGCCGATTCCTGGATCAGGGCGCCGCGGCCGATGTTGATCAGGATCGAGGTCGGCTTCATCCGCTTGAGCTGCCGCTCGCCGAGAAGCCCCTGGGTTGCAGGGGTCAGCGGCAGCGCCACGACCAGGATGTCGGCGCTGCGCATCAGAAGATCCATGCGCCCGGCGACGAGCAGGCGATCGACATAGTCCGGCTTGGGCCGGGCCGTCCGCACCAGGCCCCACACCGTCATGCCGAAGGCGCGCGCCCGGACCGCCAGCTCCCGCCCGATGTCGCCGAGACCCAGGATGCACAGGGTCTTTCCCTGGGTTTCCTCGATGGGGGATTTGCGCGCGTAGAGAGTCTCCTGAGCCCACTCCCGGCGCATCTGGGCCTGGATGGAGGGCGCGATCCCGCGGGTCAGCGCCAGGATCAGCCCCATGGTGTGCTCCGCCACGGCCACCGAGTTGACCCCGCGCGAGGAGGTCACCCGGATCGAGGTCTTCAAGAGCTCCGGGTTCAAGACCCGGTCGACCCCCGCGAGCGGCGTGTGCAGCCATTTCAGTGCTTCCGCCTTCTCGACGTGACGCCGCGCCAGGCCCCAGGCGAACAGGAGCTCGGCCCCTGGCAGGGCGCGCAGAAAATCCTTCTCGGACGCCGGCACGTCCACCTCGAACGCCGGGCGGGCCCGGCGTCGGATTTTCTCGACGTCGGCGTGCTTCAACCGCCAGACCGCCATGCGGTGCGGCAGGTAGATGACAAGTCGGCGCGGCTTGCGGGATGGCACGGTGGCGGTTCTCCGGTTCTTGACGCCGGGGCACATTCTACGACAAGGCGGCGCCTACTCCACCGCGGCGCCGCATATCATCACCGCCCCGGCGGCACCCCTGTTTGACACTGTCCTCGCTGCTGCCCTAACATCGCTGATCGGCCCAAAGAGCGCCCGGCGCGCCGTCCACGAGGGGGTCTGAGCCCTGCATGTCCGCTGAATCCATCGTCATCAAAGGGGCCGCCGAGCACAACCTGAAGCAGATCGACCTGACGCTGCCGCGCAACAGGCTGATCGTGTTCACGGGGCTCTCCGGCTCGGGCAAGTCCTCGCTCGCGTTCGACACGATTTACGCCGAGGGGCAGCGGCGTTACGTCGAGTCGCTCTCCGCCTACGCGCGGCAGTTCCTCGAGCAGATGGAGAAGCCCGAGGTCGAGTCGATTGAGGGGCTTTCCCCCGCCATCTCCATCGAGCAGAAGACCACGTCGCGCAATCCCCGCTCGACGGTCGGCACGGTCACGGAGATCTACGACTACCTGCGCCTGCTCTTCGCGCGCATCGGCGTGCCCCACTGCCACAGTTGCGGCCGCCCGATCGCCCGCCAGACTGTCCAGCAGATTGTCGATCAGGTGCTCGAGCTGCCGGCGGGGACCCGGGCCCAGGTGCTGGCGCCGATCGTGCGCGGCCGCAAGGGCGAGTACCGCAAGCCGCTCGTGGACATGATGAAGAAGGGATTCATCCGAGCGCGCGTCGACGGCCAGGTGATCGAAATCTCCGACCGCATCGACCTCGACAAGAAAAAGGCCCACACCATCGAGATCGTCGTGGACCGCCTGCAGATCAAGCCCGAGGTGAAGAACCGCCTGACCGATTCGCTCGAAACGGCGCTCAAGCTGGCCGACGGCCTGGCGACGGTGAACGTCCTGGGCGAGGGGGCCCGTGACCTCGTCTTCTCGGATCGTCTGGCCTGCGCCGACTGCGGGGTCTCGGTGCCGGAGCTGGCGCCGCGCATGTTCTCGTTCAACTCCCCGTACGGGGCCTGCCCTTCGTGCGACGGGCTCGGAGCCCACCTCGAGATCGACCCCGAGAAGATCGTCACCCGCCCCGCGTCCTCCGTGCTCGACGGAGCGCTTGGGGGGACCTGGGGATTCGGCAAGTCGATGCTGCGGATGGCCGTGCAGGCCCTCGCGAAGGCCATGCGCTTCGACCCGCATCTTCCCTTCGGGCGTCTCCCGAAGGAGGCGCAGCGGACGCTGCTCTACGGCAGCGGCGACACGCCGTACGACTTCGAGTACGCGGAAGGCCGCAACCGTTACTCCTTCAGCAAACCGTTTGTGGGGGTGATCCCTTCGCTGATGCGCCGCTACCGCGAGACGGAATCGCCGCGGCTGCGCGAGGAAATCGAGCGCTACATGTCGCTCGAGCCGTGCGGCGCCTGCGAGGGGGCGCGCCTGAAGCCGGAGTCGCTGGCGGTGCGGGTCGCCGGGCAGAGCATCGCCCATTACACCGGCCTGACAATTAAGGACGCGGTCGGGACCTTCTCCGGCCTCACCCTTTCCGACCGGGATCGTCAGATCGCCCACCAGGTCCTCAAGGAGATCCGCGAGCGGCTCGGGTTCCTGCTGAATGTAGGTCTCGGCTACCTGTCGCTGTCGCGCACCGCGGCCACGCTGTCGGGCGGCGAAGGGCAGCGCATCCGTCTGGCCACGCAGATCGGGTCGCGCCTCACCGGTGTGCTCTACGTACTCGACGAGCCTTCCATCGGACTGCACCAGCGCGACAACCGGAAGCTCCTCGACACGCTCTGCGCCATGCGCGACCTCGGGAACACGGTGATCGTCGTGGAGCACGATGAGGAGACGATCCGCTCCGCCGACTACGTCGTCGATCTCGGTCCGGGCGCCGGCGAGGAGGGAGGACGCGTGGTGGCCCAGGGGACACCGGAGGATGTGGCCACCCATCCGACCTCCCTCACCGGGCTCTACCTGTCCCGCCGCCGGACGATCCCCATCCCCGCGAAACGCCGCGCGCCCGCGGCCGGAGCGGACCCGAAGGGAGGGCGGGGATGGCTCACGGTCACCGGGGCGGAGGAGAACAACCTCAAGTCAATCGACGTGCGCTTCCCCCTGGGACTGCTGACCTGCGTGTGCGGCGTGTCGGGGTCGGGAAAGAGCACCCTGGTCAACGAGACCCTCTACAAGGCGCTGGCGCGGGCGATCTTCCGGGTACCCATCCGCGCCGGGAAGCATCGCGGCCTCGAGGGCATCGAGCAGGTCGACAAGGTGATCGACATCGACCAGTCCCCCATCGGCCGCACCCCGCGCAGCAACCCGGCGACCTACACCGGCCTCTTCGCGCCGATCCGCGACCTTTTCTCCTCGGTCCCGGAGGCGAGGACGCGCGGCTACCGGCCGGGCCGGTTCTCGTTCAACGTGAAGGGGGGGCGCTGCGAGGCGTGCGAGGGGGACGGGATCATCAAGATCGAGATGCACTTCCTGCCCGACGTCTACGTCACCTGCGAGGATTGCCGGGGACGGCGCTACAACCGCGAGACGCTGGAGGTGCGCTACAAGGAGAACAACATCGCGGACGTCCTGGAGATGTCGGTAAAGGAGGCGCTCGTCTACTTCGAGAACGTCCCGCCCATCCGCCGCAAGCTGGAAACACTCGACGCCGTCGGCCTCTCGTACATCAAGCTGGGACAGTCGGCCACGACCCTCTCGGGCGGCGAGGCCCAGCGCATCAAGCTGTCGAAAGAGCTGAGCCGGAAGGCCACCGGGCGCACGGTGTACATCCTGGACGAGCCGACGACCGGCCTGCACTTCGAGGACATCAGGAAGCTTCTCGGGGTCCTCAACGCCCTGGTCGACCAGGGGAACACCGTCATCGTCATCGAGCACAACCTCGATGTCATCAAGACGGCCGACTGGATCGTGGACCTGGGCCCCGAAGGGGGCGACGAGGGCGGTCACGTCGTCGCCTTTGGAACGCCCGAGCAGGTGGCGGCCGTGCCGGCCTCCCACACGGGTGACTATCTCAGGAAGGTGCTCGACCGGGCCGGCCGGCCGGCCCCCGCAAAGGCCCGGGGCCGCGCCGACGCGGGTGCACGGTCCGTTCGTTGAGGTAGAATACGGTCCCGTGAAAACCGTCTACGACAGCGTCATCGACGCAATCGGTCACACGCCCATGGTTCGCCTGAACCGGATCGGCCGCGAGACCGGGGCGACCCTCCTCGCCAAGCTCGAGTACCTGAACCCCGGCAACTCGGTGAAGGATCGGATCGCGGTGCAGATGATCGCGGACGCCGAGGCGAAGGGCCTCCTCAAGTCGGGGGGCACCATCGTCGAGTGCACCAGCGGCAATACCGGCATGGGGCTGGCGATGGTCGGCACGGCCCGCGGCTACCGGACGATCCTGGTCATGCCCGACAAGGTGAGCGAGGAGAAGATCAAGGCCCTGCGCGCCTTCGGGGCCAAGGTGATCACGACCCCGACGGCGGTCTCGCCCGAGGATCCGCGCTCGTACTACTCGGTGGCGCAACGGATATCCTCCGAGACCGAGAACTGCTTCTTCGCCAACCAGTACCAGAACCTGAGCAACCCCGAGGCGCACTTCCGCACCACGGGCCCGGAAATCTGGGAGCAGGTCGGCCCTGCCCTCGACGCCGTCGTGGTCGCGACGGGCACCGGGGGGACCTTGACCGGCATCGGCCGCTATCTCAAGTCGCGAAAGCCCGGTATCCGCATGGTGATGGTCGATCCGGTCGGGTCGATCCTCTACGACTATTTCCGGACGGGCACCGCCCCGAAGGTGTTCAAGACGTACAAGGTCGAGGGATTCGGCGAGGACTTCATCCCCGGCGCCCTCGACATCTCGATGGTGGACGACGCCTACCAGGTCAGCGACCGGGAGTGCTTCCAGATGGCGCGCGAGCTCACCCGCAAGGAGGGGCTGTTCACCGGCGGCTCGGGCGGGGGGGCGGTCG